>JAUIJJ010000230.1 GCA_030431385.1 bacterium
CGCTAAGAGGATTGCCCCAGCCGCGTGGCATCGAATTGGCTCTCCCCAGTGATGTGCGGGAGTTCCCGGCACAGAGTAGCGTGAACAAGGATTTCGATATGTATCTAGGTAAGGCCATCTCGATGTTTTTCAAGGTCCTCAAGGAGGGCGATGGCGGCGCAGATCACGCCCCCCGAATCGAGGCCGATGTCCCGAGCTTTAGCGGCTCACCAGATCAGGCGGTTCAGGTGCTCGGCCTCTTGCAGAAGGAGGGGCGGCTTGTGGACTTCCTGATGGAGGACATTTCGGGCCACGGCGACGACGATATCGGGGCGGCGGTCCGCGACATCCACAGCGGGTGTCGTAAGGTGCTCGACAAGCACTTCAAGCTGCGACGGATCATGACCGAGAGCGAAGGCTCGACGGTGACCATTGCGGAAGATTTCGACGCCTCGGCGGTGGAGCTTGGCGGGAACGTGAGCGGGACGGCTCCGTTCAAGGGCGAACTCGTCCACGCGGGCTGGTATGCGGATGAGGTGGACCTCCCGACCGTTCCCGAGGGCGCAGACACAAAGGTGGTCGCCCCGGCGCAAGTCACCGTCTAGCGACTCTCAATTTATCAATTGAATGGTTAGATGTTCAGTCCGGTCAGGCCCTCGACCGACGCGAGCAGGTCGTCGATTTCGAAGGGTTTGTTGAGAAACGCATCGGCACCGATCGACCGTGCCCACTCGTCCCGGGAGAGGTCGCTGTTGCGCGTCAGCGCCGTCATCACGAGCACGGGAATGTGCTTGGTGGCCTGATCTGATTTGAGAATATTGAGGACTTCGTAGCCATTCATGACGGGCATGGCGACGTCGAGAAAGACGGCAGCGGGCTGGTGATCGCGCACGAGTTCGAGGCCCTGGCGGCCGTCGTGGGCGACGAGGCACCGCCTCCCCCGCGACTCAAACAACAGCCGCAGCAGATCGCACACCTCGCGCTCGTCGTCGATGATAACAAATGCCTGATCACTCACGCCCCAAGATCCTCCGTGAACCGACGAGTCTCTTCGAAAGCTCCCGACCAAAGCCAGCGAATTCTCGCACGGCGGTTCAGTTTGGGTGCATCCCCCGAATTCGTGGGATGGTCAATGGAGCTGATCAGCTGGGCCGTGTGGGCACCGGAGGTGCAGTCGCATGTAGCGCGGGGTCAGGTTGAGCGAGCAAAGCGAGCCAACCGCAGCCCCGTGAAAAATCGGCCTGAAGCCGCGCACCGGAGGTGTGCCCGCAGCCTTTTGGTAAAGCGAGGGTCGCGAGTACGCCTCCGGCGCACGTGGTTGCCACCTGCTAACACGGAGCCGCGACCAGCCTCGCTTTGCTCGGCAGGTCTTGCACCGTGCTACATGCGGTTACCCCTCCGGGGCAGGTTTCAGACGAAAGCTTGACGGATTGCGGGGACGCATCCGTTTACTTTCTGCATGTGGTGCTTGGAAAAGCCTTGCCCTGCTGTTATTCCATTCTGTCCTATAAACTTACAACCTAAACAATTGAGAGGAAACGAGGCCATGCCTGAACCTGGGAAAGACGCTGGACCTGATGGTAGTGTGGAAGTGTCGATCGATAAGCTCAAAGGAGCCCTCAAGAATCTGATCAACCTGGAGATTCGCACCGGGGTTGGGGACACGGAGTTAGTCTACGATAAAGGTAAAAAGAAGTGGGGCTTCAAAGACGATGCCAAGGTTGACGTGATTTACACGAAAGTAGACCTCCTTCAGGGGGATATCATTAGCCTCATCAATTCGAGGTTCGAGGGTGAGGCGGGAAAAGAGATTCTCAAGTATCACACCGATCAGGTCACCAAGGGACATCAGATCATCAAAGACAACATTGCTGCGCTTCTCGCGATGATCGATGCTTGGAGGAAAGCCAAAGTCAAAGATGACGGCACGTTAGATAGAGCTCTTGGTCTAGAAGACGAAAGTGCTCCATGACGCGCAAAACTCCAAATGATATAGCCAACAGCCTCCTCTTTCTGGAAATCCAGACAATCGTGGCGGAAGCCCTCGAAGAACCAATGCCCTCGGACCAATCGGAATTGAAAAGCAGCATCAGTAAGTCTTTAAAACGAGACTCCAGTGGCGGCGGGCCATCCCACATTGCTGCCCGCGAAAGCGAATTGAAACTCATATTCAAAGACGCTCCCGAGGGGGAGCAATTGGATGCGGCGAAGATGCTCCGACTTCAGAAGCTCTGGTTCCTGATGGGCGACGAAATTGCCTATCAAACTCTAGTCCGAATCGATGGTGACGTCACGACGCGGATTAGCCCGAACTATGTCGACGCGGCCCAGGAAAATCTGCCGAAGCTGCACATGGAGTGCGTGTCGGCGAGCACGTCGTTTTGGTCGGGTCTCATCGAGATGCTCGCCAAGGGGCTGTGGAGCATCTTCAATTGGAAGCGGTAGGCGGGGTGCTTGAGGGGTTTCGGTCGCTTAAGGCGCTGCTCACGAGCGGTTCGATTGAGGTGAGGTCTCCGCACATGGCCACGCTCCTGACGGCAGACGCCGACATATACACGCGAGTTGAGCGATCCGCCATATCGGACGTCGACGCGATTGCGGCCCATACTGAGCTCATCCGAAGGAAAGTGTCGGAGATTCGCGCGGCCTTCCGCGCCGCAACCGTGGCGATTGTTGGGTTGGGAGCGGCTGGAGGCTTTCTCGCCCTGCCTCGCGGAGTGCTGGGGGTCTTTCTTTCTATCGCGCTTTCATTGCTGATTGGCGTCGTGCTGAAATGGCTGGTGGGCTGGGGGTTGAGAATCCTCATTCGGCGACTGCTGAATCGAGTTTCAAGCTGAAAGGTTTTGGCGCAGCCTCGACCGAACTCGTGGGAACTCAACAATCCGGTTGCATGGGGTTATCCGTCGGTGGTCTTTTATCGGGCAATGGCGCTTGCCACCTCAGGTGGTCGGGTTGTTTCCTGCGTGCTATTGAGGAGCGAAAGTGGCGCAAGCACAGATCGGTCAATATGAGGTAACCTTGGAATCGCGTGGGCTCCGGCTGCATCAGTCGGAGGGGAGACCCCCTTTGCCCGTGCGACCCTTGCTGACCTTCAACGTCACGATTCCTGGCCAACAGCCTCAGTGGTTTCAGTTGGCCCGGATGCACTCGCCCCAGCCTGGAGTCATCGAATTCCACGGCTCCACATCGCAAAGCCTGTCGCTCAATGGCAAGCTGTCATGCAAGCCGGACAGCGATCGCCTGAACGTCGAGATACAGGTCGAAAGCGCGTCGGAGGACATCGAGCTGCGCTTGGGCGCCTATCTGGTGCTCACCGGCGAGGCCGACCCGCGTTGGATGGTTCCCGGTTTCTTTTACGGCGACAACAAGCCGAAGGGCTGCACGCGAATCTACCCCGCCTTTAGCGAGATCAATCGCGACCTGAGAAAGATGTCGTCGAGCTATTGGGCCATCCGGTCCGACCGCGCGTCGATGCCGCTGATCTGCAGCTGGACTTATGGCTGCTTCTCGTGGATTACCAGCGAGGGCGTGTTCGGACGCACGCGCGAGCTTCCGCGCGGTGTTGGTATGTCGGGCCTTTATTTCGGCTCGGAAGACGGCCAGCCGACGCTCGGGTTCGAGTATCCGTACCGCGAGGCGCCCGCTAAATTTTCCTTCTGCCACGACGATCGCACCGAGCCGGAAGATACTTATGTCCTGCTCCCGGAGGGCACGCCGATGCGGGTGAGCCTGAGCTTCGGGATGGAGATTCCCGACGTCCACGGCTACGGCAGGGTCGTTCGCACAATTTACAACGAGCGGAAAGCAGAGCACCCGTTGCGCCCCAAGATGCCGCCCGAGGCAGCGGAGCACGCTGCCCACCGCGGCCTGCTGCGCTGGCACTACGACAGCCGCCACGCCTCGATCTTTGAATCGGCGACCTTCGACCGTCACTTCGGGCGCAAGGGCCAGTACTCAGAGCGGAGCCACATGCACGCCGGCTGGCTGAGCGGCGGGTTGCCCGCTTTTGTGCTGCTGAGCGCTGGGCGCGAATCGAATCACGCGGATTCAGTCACGGCCGGCACCGCTGTTTTCAACAAGCTCACAAGCCAGCTCTCCCCCGCCGGGACGATCTTTCCAGTCTGGACCGAGGAGCACGGTTGGTCGTGCAGCTTCGGGCCGGAAGAAGGCACCGCGCATTCGCGCACGATCGCCGAGGCGATCATTTTCACGCTGAAGGCGCTGGGGCTGGAAATGCGCCACGACCACGCCCACCATCAATGGTACGAGGCCTCGATTTCGTCGCTGAACTACGCCATGGGCGCGCAGCGCGAGGACGGCGCGTTCCCCGCCTACTATGACCTGACGACCGGCCGACCGACCAGCTTCGACGGCTGCGGTGGCCTCCCTTGGGTGGCAGCTATGGCGATGGGGGCAACGCTCCTCCAAAAGCGCCACTTCCGCGAAGTCGCCAAGCGCGGCGGCGAGTACTACGGCGAGATGGTACGCAACGAACTCCTTTGCGGAACCGTGGAAGATCAACCGATGGTGCCCACCGTCGACGACTGCCATTGGGCGCTGATCAGCTTCATGGCGCTCTACGAGATGGATCGCGACCTGCGCTGGCTCGATCTCGCGCGCCGCGCCGCAGACCTCGCCATGACCTGGCGCAGCTCCTACAACGTCTCCTTTGGCGACTCGACGATCCTCGGCCGCTACGATTTCCGCACCCGAGGCGGCGACATCAGCTCTGTGGCCGCGCCGGTACTCGGCTGCGCGGGGCTTATCAGCTACCGCGAGCTGCTCAAACTTTCCGCGCTGACCGGCGACGATTACTACCGCCAACGGGCTGAAGACTCTCGCGCCTTCGTTTCTCAGTTGGTGGCGCGCGAGGACGGCGATCTCAACGCCCGCGCAGGCATGGCCGCCACGCAGGTCTTCCACACTGATTGGTGGCAGCCCAAGGGCATCGTGCTCTCACTCAGCGGTGCGATGTCGTGTGCCCTCATCAAGTACATCGAATTGATCCAGCGAGCCTACCGAGTCCCGCAAACCGTGCAGGAAGCCGCCAAAGACGAAGAGTACCGCAAGTCGGTGGCGGTCGAGCCGGTCATGTACTCCGAAGTCGCGCTGCAAGAAGACGGCTTCGCCACGCAATCCGGTGAGCATTCAGTCTTCAGCGACATGACCTCCGGCCTCGCCAACGCTCTCGGCATCGGAGGCGGCGAGCCTCGCACGCCGCAGGGAACGCCAATTCCCTCCGCACCCGGCTCGCAGAGACTCTCCGGCGAAATGCCGCGCCTCTCGAAAGAGGTGCCCCGCTCGCTCACCGGCGCCGTGGGCTCGATCCTCGGGATCGGAGACGGCGGCGGGCGCCAGCCCTCGGCGAGCGACGCCGACCCATCCACGCCGATCCCACCCTCTCCGGCCAACCGTCCCGCCGAGCCCGCCCCGCGCGGACGTCGGTTCTCCGGCGATCAGGTCCAGCCGCCACCGCCGCTCGTCGGCCCGACACCGCTCCCCATGGCCGGCATGGGTCAACAGCCACCCGCCGACGACGACATGCCCTCTACCCCACCCAGAGGCGACGGCCAAGACCCACAAGAGGTCCCACCGTCCTCCGACGACATCGAGATCAAATACAAGATCTTCTGAAGTTGAGAAGCGTTCGATCGCCGGGGGTTACCGGTGGTTGAATTTTGGTTAGGTTTTTGGGGGAATCGTGCTGCTCTCCCCTCCACACAAAAATGCCCCCACTCCCGATGGGTAACTGAATCGGGAGTGGGGGTTTTGCGTTCTTGCTTCTTCGGGTGGTTTAGTTGATTGCTGCGGCGACCTTGCTTTCGTCGGCTTCGATGCGGGGGCGGGCTACTTCTAGTACTGCCAAGGCGGAGTCGACTCGGTTAAAGGGCGGCATGACGTAGGTGCCGTGGATGTGAGGGAGCGCAGCGCGGAGCGAGTCGCGGGCGATCTCGATGCCCGTTTCGCGCGCCGAGTCCTTGTCCTCGCAGCGGCGCAGCCTCTCGCGAATGTCCGACGGCACGTGCATGCCGGGGACTTCCTTCGTTAGGAACTCGGCGTTTCGGTAGCTGGCGAGTGGAAGAATCCCCAGCATGAGCGGGACCTTGATGTGTTCGATTCGCTTGTGGAACTTCTCAAACAGGGAGAAGTCGTAGACGGGCTGGGTCAGGATGTAGCAGGCCCCTGCCTCGACCTTCTTTTCGAGGCGGCTGATCTCCAGATCAAGGTCGATGGCGCCGGGGTTTGCGCCTGCCCCGAGGTAGAGCTGCGTCGCGGGACCGCGCAGCGGGTCGCCGGCGAGGTCCTTGCCGCTGTTGAGGTTCGCGCCGATCTCCAAAGCGCCGATCGCGTCGACGTCGTAGACGGCGGTCGCGAAGGGGTAGTTGCCGAGCTTGGGCGGGTCGCCGGTTATCATCAGGATGTTGTGAATCCCCAGCGCGTTCGCGCCGATGAGGTCGGCCTGCATTCCCAGGATATTGCGGTCTCGGCAGCAGAAGTGAACGATTGGCTCGACGCCTTCAACCGCTGCACGCAGGAGCATCGCCATATCAATCGGGCCCATGCGGGCGGTTGCGCGGGGGCCGTCGGCGATGTTGATGCAATCAACAAGGCCGGACTCGGCGCACACGCGCGCGGCCTCCAGCGAGGAGGTGGCATCGGTGCCCACGGGGGGATCGATCTCGACGCTGACGGCGAAGCGGCCTTCCTGAAGCTTCTTCTGAAAGAGCGAGGGCG
>JAUIJJ010000231.1 GCA_030431385.1 bacterium
GCGGCGCGTTCCTTGAGGCCTTCCGTCATCGGGGTCGGGACCGATGGTTCCGGTCTCGTTGAGGATCGTCAGCGTCGAGTCGGGGACTGCCGGGCCGTAGATGAGGTACCCGCGACCGTGAAAGTCGCTCGTTCCTGGTGCCGTGTTGCGTGGGACATTGATCGTGATGTTGCTGTTCCCATCGACGGTCACCGTGTCGTGAAAGTCGTCGGATGGGTCCACGAAGCTATCCGTCGCGTTGCCTGTTAGCTCAGTGAGAACCGTCCCCGGAGGGAACGTCGTCAGCACGGTGCGTGTGTCGTATCCGGCGTCGCCTCGGTCGTTGATAGCCACGATGGCGGCGTTGTCCCGCTCGTAGATGTAGACGTCCTCGTCGATCCAGCGAGTAAAGTGAGCGCCGCGAATGTGCGTGTCGTTGACTCGGAGCAAGTTGGTGATGGTCGGGCCGAAGTTGCCGAGCGCGTCGCCGCGACCGTCCTTGGGGAAATCGCGCCCGTCACCAAATTCCTTCGCGTTGTAATAGACTGCCGGATACCCGGTGCGGGTGAGGATGTGGGCCTGAGCGAGACTATTGAAACCATTGAAAAACCCGGGGCCAAACTCGTCGTGGCTGCCGGCGAAGAGAACGCCAAAGCTGCCATTGTTCGGCGAGCCGTCAACTCCGTCGAATGAGGCGAACTCCAAACTGCGCATGTCGCCGAATCCGCCAGCCTCGAAAACGCCTCGCATCGTGAAGAAGAGAGGGAAGTCGAGCGTGTCGCGATTTCCGAAGCCGTCTTTGCGCGTGTAGGCCGCCAGCGTACCGAAGTCGCTCGTGAAGTTCTCGCCGAAGCTGAACGGCGTCGAGCGCGAGCCATCGATCGGATTCACGTTCAGGTTGTAGAGAATCGGATCGTAAAACGTGTCAAAGTACCAAGTGGGGATGTGCTTTACCGCATCCAAACGGTAGCCGTCGACGCTGTGAACTTCGTTCACCCATTGAACATACCGGTTCAGAATCTCGCGTGTGCTCTCCTGAACGGGATCACCCGCCATCGGATCGGCGAGATTAAACGGGTAGCGCGTCACCCCCGCTTCCATGAACGGAGGAAGGTCCTGGTCGGGATAGAACTGGCGATTGGATTCGAGAGGCGTTTCGTTGGGGATGTTGTTAGGCTCGCCCGGCACTGGATGGCGCGTGAAGACGTGGTTCTTCTCCTGCGCGATGTCGATCAAGCCCGCCAAGCGGCCGTTAAGGTCTCCGCCCTCGAAGATCCCGTGAAAGTCGCCGTCGATGTCCTCCGGGAGAGTGACAACAAACCCCGGATAGTCGCCCTGTGCCACAAAGTTATCCGTGCTCAGATCGCGAAAGCCGTTATGATTCAGAATCGTGTCGATAAAGAGCGACGCGCCGAGGCGGTCTAACTCCATCGACATCTGGTGAAAGCCTTGCGTCGTGCCATATAGTGTCTGGTGGTAGGGTGTCCCGAGATTGAACCGGTCAAAGACATCGTACCCGACCGAAAAGCCGCCGGAATCGGCGATGCTCGGCGGTGGAACCCAGAGCGCGTCGTAGCCAGCCATAAAGACATCCGGCGTGCGCCGCTCGATTGTCTCCCACTTGCTTTCAAAGTACTGGAGGATGACGTCGCCAGCCGCCACGTGGCTCGTCAGCAGGGCGGCCAGCGCGATGGAGGCTCCTGCGATGTGCTTTGTTCCCGACAATTTCATATTCAATTCTGCCTTCTGCCGCTGGGGTTATCAGACACGTCCGAGGAGGTTGGGCAGAGCGTTGTGCAAAATTGCGTTAACGCTCCGCGTTGCCGACCGGACAGCACTTTCTCCCTGCCAGCGGGCACACAAATCAAGGATAACAACCCACACCAATCGCTTTGGAGCGATTGCGCACGGCATTCAGGACAAACCCTTGCACAGATAATGGGTTTGATCGATTTAGCAGGGTAGCGAAGCGCCAACGGAAAGCCGCGTATGAATGACACGGGCCTGAGATCGCAGCCGAGAGGCAGGGCTAGTCCCACACCCTTTCGACGCCATAGTTGTCGAAAGTGGAATCTAAAGATTGGGCAATCAGCAGTCGGTCGAACGGATCCCGATGATCATTCTCACCGAGTGTAGCTGCTGAATTCTTCCGGGGTCTCATCAAAGTCCGGAGAGACATAGGTGATTAATCCGAGGCTCCGCCAAGTCCAATCGATGTTGAGCTCTTGGCTTGAACTCTCTGGTAGGTTCTCGGGCGCACTTGATTCCTCAGGCTGGAGGCTGACTTCGGCCGGAGTTCCGTTGGGGATTTCGATGTGCTCAAGCGGCTTGAACACACCATCTTCATAGACTGCTCGAATAACCATGCCGCTACCTCCTTCGCTCACCCCGATACTGCCCAAGATACCCCGCGAATGTCAATAACTCCACAAGCGCCACACGACGACAGGGCGCCCGACTTCAACCTCTCCACTCCAACTCCCCGCTGTTCAGCCTTCCACTTTCAAAAAACCTTCAACCTGTTCAGCGTTTGTTCTTGACGGTCTTTACCATATTCAAGCGGATTAGTGGCGAAGGGGAAAAATACGCACGTTGATCCTGTTGTGCCCCTTTGCGGCCCGCACCTGTTGATCCTGTTCTCGCGGCCTCATCTCCCGTTCCGGACGCTCCTCCATGCTCTCCCTCCAACAAATGATGGATTACTTCACGATCGATATTGGTATCGATCTGGGCACCGCCAACACCCTTGTCTGTGTGAAGGGCGAGGGCATCGTCCTGCGCGAGCCTTCCGTTGTCGCAATCGAGCAAACCAGCGGCAAAGTCGTCGCCGTCGGTATGGAAGCCAAGCGCATGCTTGGTCGTACTCCCTCGAACATCACTGCGATTCGCCCGATGAAGGACGGCGTCATTGCCGACTTCGACATCACTCAGGAAATGCTCAACTACTTCATCCGCCGCGTGCAGACCGGGCGCGGGGTCAAGCACCTCACGCGCCCCCGCGTGGTCGTAAGCGTCCCCACAGGAATCACCGCAGTCGAGAAGCGCGCCGTTCGCGAAAGCGCGCTTCAGGCCGGTGCCCGCTCGGTGTACCTGATCGAAGAGCCCATGGCCGCTGCCATGGGTGCAGGGCTACCCGTCGAAGAGCCGCTCGGCAACATGGTCATCGACATCGGTGGCGGCACGACCGAGGTCGCCGTGATTTCCCTAGGCGGAATTGTCTACGCGCGCTCCGTGCGCTGCGCCGGCGACGCCATGGACGAGGCAATCATCCAACACATCAAGCGGAAGTACAACCTGCTGATCGGTCCGCGCACAGCGGAAGACATCAAGATTTACATCGGCTCTGCGGATACCCTCGACGAAGAGCTCGTCATGACTGTGAAGGGCAACGACCTCATGGGCGGGCTTCCCCGCACCATTGAAGTCCACAGCGAAGAAATCCGCGAAGCCCTCCTCGAACCTGTCATGACCATCGTGAATGCGGTGAAGGGGACTCTGGAAAAGACGCCGTCGGAGCTGAGCGGCGACATCATCGACCGCGGAATCTGCATGGCCGGTGGCTCAAGCCAGCTGCGCGGCCTCGCCTCGCTGATCAGCCAGGAAACGGGGCTGCCGGTTTACCTCTGCAGCAACCCGGAAACTGCCATCGTCGAAGGCACCGGCAAGGTACTCGAGTCGCTCGACATCATGGGACGCCTCGAACTCCTCGTGAAGTAGCACACCACTGCGGCACAACCTCATCTGGTAACTCAACTCTCATCCGCGGGCCCCTGGTAGGTCATGGGCAGTGGCGGCGAAATGCGCCGGAATTCGACGTGGCCGCCGAACTTCTTCAAACGCCCAACGCTCTCTTTCAGCGAATTCTCGTTCGCGATGACATTATCGCCGACGAGTTGCATCTTCGATTCTCTCAGATTCTCGGCTTCTTCCCTCGGGAGGTCGATCTGACCGAGCTTTAGCTTCAGGCTGAAAACCGTCTTTTCCAAGCGACGAAGCTCTTCTTCGTGAGTGCGCAGCGCGGCGATCACCGCCAGCCGCTGCCCTGGCGTGACCGGCTGCTCGGCGGGGGAGTCGTCCTTACCCCAAGTTTTCGGCCCCCACGCAACAGCGTGCTCGCGATTCACTCGGCGCGACGCGGCGACGAGGCGGTTAAACGCCTCTGAATCCCGGGGCGGTTCTTTGGCCGCGAGCGCGACCTCACACGCCTTCCCCATCGCATACGGTTCTCCGTCGTGAACGGGCACCATTTTCAGCCCACCGCCGCCCCGTGATCGATGGAGCCGATCCAGTGCTCGGAACACGTTCATCAGGGTCTCGCGGTCTGCCTTACCCGGGCGGAGGCGCACCAGCAGCGCGTCTTCGCTGAAGTCGTTACCCTCAATCCACTGGAACTCCCACGTCACGAAGTCGTCCGGCCACCGCGTCGTATCATTGCAGAGTGGCTTTTGGATGTGCATGCCGTAAAGGATGTGGATTCCGGCGCCCTTCATTTGCGCGCCACGCAGGTCCGTGCCGCGAACCGTCGAGCGGCTCATCTTGGCGTAGACCAACTTCGCATCGCGGAGGTCCGCCCACGTGAGGTCTGTGTGGGTGAAGTTGCTGCCGATCAGCCGCGCCCCGGCGAGGCTCGCCGACCACAGCTTCGAATCCGTGAAGTCAGCCCCGTTGAGGTTCGTGCCGCGCAGGTCCGCCCCGGCGAATTCCGAGCCTTGCATGTTGGCCCAGGCGAACCGAGCCTCGCATGCGCGCGCGCCATCGAGCGTCGAGCCCGGCATGTGTGCGCGCAGAAAGTCCGCGCCCTTGAGATCGGCCCCGGCGAACCAAGAGCCTTCCATCTTCGCAAAGCGGAAACTCGCCCCCCGGAGATCAGCGCCGGAAAGATCGATCCCGTTCAGTTCGGCGCTTTCCAGATCGAGAGCGGTGCCGGGATTGTCGGCATTCCACTTCTCAACCGCTTCAGCTCCTTCTCGGGCGATGCTCAGGTGTTCTGGATTGGCCAATCTCCAATGCCCTTTCCCGCCGGATAACCCCCGCTATCCGACCTGTTTCCCCAAGACCCAATCAATCACTGGCTCAATCGGGACGCTGCAAAAAAGTGTAGCGTCTCCGTGAACTTTCTAAAAAACTTCAAAGTTCCGTTGCGCTTGATGGCCGCTTCGGTGTGGACTCCCAAGCGTTCCGAGTACTGAGACAGTATTGGGCAACGAATTTCAAGGCTATGCCTTTTTTCCCAGCATGGCAAAGGAAGCAGAACCATCAGCACTCAAGCCACCCCCCCGAGCGATCATTCGCCCGCGCACTGGAAACAGATCGCCGAACCGTTCAAGGGTGCCAACAACGCCCGCAGCGTCGTCCAACTAGTGATCACACTAACCGGCTTTTTCGGGCTTTGGGCCATCATGTACTTCAGCCTTTCGGTGAGCTACTGGCTCACTCTTGCCCTCGCGATCCCCACCGCGGCTTTCCTCGTGCGCCTCTTCATGATCCAACACGACTGCGGCCACGGCTCCTACTTCACCTCCAAGAAAGCCCGCGACGCCGTCGGCTTCGTTCTCGGTGTCCTCACGCTGACACCTTATCACTATTGGAAAAAGACTCACGCCTACCACCATTCCCACTCCGGCGACCTCGACTTTCGCGGATTTGGCGATATCCAGACTTGGACTCTCAAAGAGTACCTCTCTCACAGCAGATACAAACGGCTCTCCTACCGGATTTACCGCAACCCCATCGTCCTGCTGTCGCTCGGCCCTGCGTTTCACTTCTTCGTGAAGCACCGTTTCCCTTGGGACATTCCGCGCTCATGGCGTAACGCATGGCTGGGTGTCTGGTACACAAACCTGACGATCGCCCTCATCGTACTGGTCATGACCTACACCATGGGTCTTGGTACGTTCCTCATGGTCCAGATCCCCATCACGCTCATCTCCTGCTCAACTGGCGTCTGGCTCTTCTACGTCCAGCACCAGTTCGAGGAGACCTATTGGCATGAGCACGAAAACTGGAATTACTTCGATGCAGCTCTCAACGGCAGCTCCCACCTCGTGCTTCCGCGTCCGCTCCAGTGGATGACAGCCAACATCGGCATTCACCACGTTCACCACCTCAACAGCCAGATTCCATTCTACAAGCTGGAAGAGTGCATGAACTCTTGCAAGGAATTGCAGCAGGCCACTAAGATCACGATTCGCGACAGTTGGCACCTTTTCCGACTGACCTTGTGGGACGAAGAGAACACGCGCATGATCACCTTCGGCGATCTGCGCCGCTTGCGTCGTCAAGGCGCAGCTCCCGCGTAGCACTGATTATCGCATAAGAATGCGATCGAGCCGACCGGGTTCCGGTCGGCTCGATCCTTTTTTAAATCCGCTCCAATTTTCTCACGCAGCTCGTCCGCGTTGGTTCCCATCGAGATCAGCGCCTCAAGCCACGTAGCACCCGGATGAGGAATCCGCGCGCTGACGGCAAGCGCAGTGGCACTGCGAACCGCGCCGTCGCCAGCATGAAACAACCAGGCGAACGCGCGCTTGCGCTCAGTATCCTCTGTTTCACTTCCTATTAGAATCCTCAGGTGATCATTGATAGCGGCCGCCGTTACCCCGGGAGCATCGGCTGCAGGCGGGGGAATCTCCGACGGGAGAACAGCTTCAACCGCCGAACCCGCCATGAGCGAGGCTTCGATTCGTTGAAACCAATCATCCGGGGGAGCGGTTTGCAGTGA
>JAUIJJ010000232.1 GCA_030431385.1 bacterium
GTCGCGGACGAATGCATGCCCAGGATGCTTGCCCGTCATCAACACACAACGCGACGGCGCGCAAACCGCGTTGCCCGAGTAGTGTTGTGTAAGTCGCATGCCCTGTTTGGCCAGAGCATCCAGATTGGGCGTGCGGGCATCGGGGTGACCGTAGCTTCCGAGGACGGGGCTCATGTCCTCGGCTACGATCCAGAGGATGTTTGGCCTTTTGGTTGAGGTCGTGGAACGAGCGAATTTGGGGGAGCTGTTTGTCATTGGGCAATTGACTCCACTGCCATCGAACAACACCACCTCCGACAGGACAAGGAAAACCGGGCCGAGACCCCAAATATCTTTTCAGTGAGCTTCCCGTGATCCCTCAGTAACGCCCACCGGGCCTCATCCACTCTGAAAAAAAATCCTGTGATTTAACGAACAATGATACTTGACAGTGTTCAACTCATTATGCGGGACTGCGCTCCAGTTGCTGACAAAAGGGTGAGAACTCTCCTACTAGCTGACTCACCCAGTTACCGCTCATGTTGCTCAAACGCACCCGTTCCTCAGGAGGACACTGAAATGCCCGATTTCGTGCTGGACCATGAACCAGCGGGGTTTGCCCGCATCAAAGTCGTCGGCGTGGGAGGTGGCGGTTGTAACGCCATCGATTCCATGTTCGACATCGGACTTCAAAACGTCGAATTCTTCGTCGTCAACTCTGACCTTCAGGCACTCAAGCGCAGCAAGTGCCCCAACCGCATCCAGATCGGCTCAGAGCTGACTCAGGGCCGCGGCTGTGGCGCTGACCCGCGTCTTGGCGAGACCTGTATGGAAGAGGCCGCCGAAGAAATGCGCGAGACCCTTCAGGGTGCCGACATCGTATTCGTCACCGCTGGCATGGGTGGCGGCACCGGTACCGGAGCCGCCCACGTCGTCGCGCGCATCGCCCGTGATATGGGCATCCTTACCGTCGGCGTCGTCACCAAGCCGTTCAAGTTTGAAGGCCCCCGCCGCAAGAAGAGCGGCGAGTACGGCGTGGCGAAACTTCGCGACGCCTGCGATACCATCATCGCCATCAACAATGACCGCCTCCTCGACGTCGTCGGTCCCAAGGTTCCCATGAAGGAAGCCTTCGCCGTCGCCGACAAGGTACTGGCTCAGGCCGTTACCTCCATCAGCGACCTCGTCGCCACCCCCGGCCTCATCAACGTGGACTTCAACGATGTCCGCACGATTATGGGCGGCAAGGGCGGCGCCGTCATGGGCGTTGGCGTTGGCAAAGGCGAGAACCGCGCAGCCGAAGCGGTTAAGAAAGCCACCAACTCCCCGCTCCTTGACAAGATCGTCATCGACGGCGCCACCGGCGTGCTCATCTGCATCACCGGTGGTCAGGACATGACCCTTCAGGAAGTCAACGAAGCGACGACCCTCGTACAGGAAGCAGGCGATCCCGACGCCGAAGTCATCTTTGGCGCCGTTGTCGACGACTCGCTCACCGATACGATCCGCGTCACGATCATCGCGACAGGTTTCCGCGACGAGCTCACCCAGGCGCAGCTGATCGGCGAGTACAGCGAGCCACAGCAGATGCAGCAGCCAGTCCCGCAGCAGCCGACCTACTCGCGTCAGATGCCGCAGCAGCCCGCCGCGCCGCAGCCCCCGCGCCAGCAGCAGGCACCCGCCGCGCCGATGCTTAACAACACCAACGGCCGCCAGCCCCAGCAGGCACAGGAGCTCGCCGACGTCGGCCTTTTCGACGCCATGGAAGACTCGCAGCCCCAGCCCGCTCCGCAGGCACCGCCGCAGCCGGCCCGTCGCCCTGATTCACTCCGCTCAACGCTGGAGAAGATGATGGCCGACCAAAACCAGCCGACCGCAGCCCCCGCCCCTGCCCCCCGCGCAGCCGCTCCTCAGCCACAACAGCAGCAGCCGCAGGCCCGCGCCACCAATGGCGGAGGCCATCCCAACGTCCGCCCGGCAAGCAGCGAAGCGCAAGCTCGCCCCGCAGCCGGCGAAGCCAAGCCCTCGGTCAGCCTCTTTGACCCGGCCCAAGAAGAACAGAAAAGCGGCGACTACGAAACCCCCGCGTTCCTCCGCCGCCGCCGCAGCCTTTTCGAGTAAGGGTAAACCACCCAGCAGGAGAGCCTTTTGTCAGCAGTCCTCCCTGCTGCCGCCCCCGGAACGAAAGTTCCGGGGGCGGATCAATTTTTACACGCCAGCATTCGGACGCCAGCATTCGGACGCCAGCTTTGGGATGCCCCCGCTGGGATCGCCGACGTGTTGATTGGCTGAGATCGCAAACTGGTACCTCAATATTCCTCGCCAGGCCCATTTTCATTGAGGATGACCGCTCGCAATGGCTCCGGAGGAGTAACCGCGAGTAGCCCGGTGCCAGACCTGTCGAGCAAAGCGAGGCAGGTCGCAGCTCCGGGATAGTGGCCATTAGATTCGCGCGCCGGAGGCGTGCTTGCGGCGCACCCCTACGAATCGGCCAAGTCCTCATTGGATCGTTTTGATGGGAAAACTCTCAGCGAAAACTGTAGCTCTAACCTTGTGACAGCTTGCGGGCACACCTCCGGTGCGCACCTTAGAATTCTCTTTGGGTTGACTAATCGGACGATTTCTACTCCTGTTACCAACAGTAAAGAGTAAGGGGAGTCGTCTCTTCGACTTTAGGCGGAGGATTAACATGTATCGAATTCATAACAACAAATCTGGGAGTCTCAAGCACTTCGGAGCATTACTAGTTTTCATCGGTTGCGTCGGCGTCGCGCCCGCACCTCCGGGGTGGGACACCAACCCGTCATTGGCGGGGATGTTCGTTAGAGTCGGTCTTTACGATACATCGGGGAACAGCGGCATAGTCTATGACAAGTACCGATATGATGACCTCATGCTATACATGGGTGGTTCTATTGAAATCTATCTGGCTAACTATCCGGGCGAACCTGTCAGGATCGACGATTGGTGGGCGCAGAGTCTCAACTTAGATGAGCCTCAAGCGGTTCCAGGAGACGCTTGGTTTGCAAAGGTCTCTCATCCGCTATTTGGGTGCATGACAACCGGAGGTTATTTGGGAATCAACTATGGAATGCACCAAGACAAAATTTTCCCCCGACTTATCATACCGGTTGATTTTACCGATACGGGGCTGCATGGCTGGCGATTTGATCGCGGCGTATCCCATGAAAATGACGTGAAGATAAACATCGCTGTAGAGGTAGGCGATTCACGATCAACTCCAACTCTCGCCGTCCCATTTGCGTACTTTGACGATGATCCTGCGGAGAATCCGGCGACGCTTCTGATCGAGTATCTTGATGGGAACGAATTGGAGGGTAGTGGCCTATCAATACATTTTGATAGAATGACAACCAGTGAGCCACCACAGTTTCAAACCATTACTGTCCATTGGGGGGAGCCCGAGCCAGACGAAGAAAGCATGCCGCATTCGTTTCCCTTCGTCTATGGGGGAGGAGACATTCCGGCGGGCCCTGTGAGGCTTACTTTCGGTGCGGACGGATATTCGAGCGACACGGTGTTGATGACCTTTCAGGACGAGTGGATTTACGATTGGAACCCGCTTCTCGTTCCGCTGGGTGAAGAGAGGATTGGTGATCTCTTCCCGTCGCCTTCGTTGATGGAACTTGGTATCAGTACCAACCTTCTGGAGGACTGTCCACCCACGGCTGGAATCAGCGGAGCCTATGACCCCAACCGCGACGGCATCAACGACGCCGCAGACATCGCCGCCACCCGGCCCACCCTCAACTTTCCGTAGCCACCACCCGCGTCCTGGGGATACATCCCGCTGTGTGTGCAGTGTCGGAGGAGTTGAAAGCGCGGGTGATGTCCAAGGTGAACGGTAAGAAGACCAGTCAGGAGCCGGAGAAGATTCGTGCCATGTTTGGTTCGATTGCTGGGCGTTATGACGTCCTGAATCGGGTCATGAGCGCACGTCTGGACGTCGGTTGGCGCAGGCGCACTGCTCGTCAGGCGATTGAACCGGGCGACACCAAGTTCCTCGACGTGGCTTGCGGGACCGGGGATTTGACGCTCGATCTCGCCGCCGCAGCGGGGGAGGGCGCACAGGTCATCGGCCTCGATTTCACGCCGGAAATGCTCCGCCTCGCTAAGGACAAACAACCGAGCATCAGCTGGGTGGAGGGCGACGGCATGAACCTCCCCTTTCCCGACGATACCTTCGACGTGCTCACCATCGGCTTTGGGCTGCGGAACATGATCTCCTATGAGGGCGGGCTACGCGAGATGCGGCGCGTTCTGCGGCCCGGCGGACGGCTCGCCGTCCTCGAATGCAGCCACCCCGAGGGCCTGTTCATGCGCACCGTTTACATGCCCTACTTCAAGCACATCCTGCCTCGCATCGGAGCGACGCTCTCGCGCCAATCGGCCTACAAGTACCTTCAGGAATCCGTGCTGGAGTTCCCCGACCGCCGCGAGCTCGCCGCGATGATGAGCGATTGCGGATTCAGCGAAGTGCGCCACGAGCCGCTGACCTTCGGCGCCGTCGCGCTCCACATCGGCAGGAAATGATGAGCAGCAAACCGGGACACATCGTCGTCGGAATCAGCGGCGCGAGCGGCGTTCGCTACGGCATTCGCTTCGTCGAAACGCTCGTGGCTCTGGGCTGGCACGTCCACCTGATGGTGACGCGAAGCGCCTGGCGGGTGATGCAGGAGGAGGAGGGCCTCGCCGGTGTCGGCGCAACCTCGCCACTCTCGGATTGGCTGACGATCTCCGACGCGCAAGCCGCGCAAATTACCATGTATAAGATTTCCGACATCGCCGCGATCCCCGCCAGCGGCACCTTCAAAGCGCACGCCATGGTCGTGATTCCGTGCAGCATGAAGACCGTCGCGGCCATCGCCCACGGCTACTCAGACGACCTGCTGGCCCGTTGCGCAGACGTGTTTCTCAAGGAGCGCCGCCCGCTCGTCATCGTCCCGAGGGAAACGCCGCTCAGCCTCGTCCACCTCAAAAACCTCACCGCGCTCTCCGAAGCCGGAGCACACATCGTCCCCGCCATGCCCGGCTTCTACGCAGAACCAAAAACCATCGACGACCTATTCGACTTCATGACCATGAAAGTCCTCAACCTGCTCTCCATCAACCACCAGATCGACCAAGAATGGAAAGGCCCGGGGTAAGGGGGCGATACTGGGAGCGCCAGTGGCTCGCCGGCGTGTTGAGTGCGCCAATCACTGGAATAACCTGCGCAGAAACTACGCAGCTCTACGTCTGAAACGTACAAAGATAGAAACGACGAGTATCAGCCCGGCTATCAACATGATAACAGTCCTCAAACTGATTGGGCTGGACCATGGCCTGGGCTTTGGGTTGAGAGGTTTGAAGGGGACGTAGGGAAGTTCGTACGCCTTCATATCGAGCAGATTTCCGTTAATTGTAATCCTTTTGTTTACTTCGTCCTCATCGCCGTAGGGTATATATGAAGTGAACTCATATCCCGGTACAGGATGCAATTGTTCGTCAGTAACCGCCTCCGGAAAATCCAGACTCTCAATCTGAAACACATACAGTCGGCGACTCTTTGGCGTACCGGTCAGATACATACTTTCGAAGCTGCCTGTGGTTGTTTGAAAGATTCTTCGCTCAGCGAGTACCAATGCAGGTCGAAAGACCTTCGTGTCGCCGGTCCCGTATTCCTTCCAGTCGAGATATCCGACATGGGAGGATGCAATTCTGCCGTTTTCCAGTTCTTTAAACCCTAAAAACTCCACACCACTTTCGAGATTATCCGGGTCAAACGCGACCAACTGGCGAACTGTCCCACTCGCCAATTCGGGATCGATTTCGGAGGTCAGATATGTGAGGCCGGTAAAGGCAGCTTCCAACCCCGCTTCTTTGCCGATACCCAAGATTCGGGATATGATGTAATCCAGGGAGGAAATCGTAATCAAGGAACTAATTGAATCCAATAAGACCGGGGTTCTCACAGGTGGCATATCTACTGAAAATGGTCTGGGACCAAACACCAACCCGATGGAATCGATCATTCCCCATCTGCCATCTTCTTTGATTTCGTAGAAGTATCGCTCCCTGACCGAATCCTCCGAGTTGATTCTAAAGGCCCGACCTTCCGAGCGCTCAGCATAGTCGATGTGGGTAGGACCCAAGTATTCAACCTCCCCGCCTCGCACTCCGTTGATCAATCGTTGAATCTGGAAGTCAATCTCATCTGGCGTTGACTTGACTTTTGAAATGGAATCGATGTCATCAGAAGTTTGGTAGATTCCCGTATAGAACGAGCCGATGGCATTCTCGGGCCAAGTCAGCTGCTCCGTGTACCAATTCAGCTTGTCTAGACCAAACCCCGCTGAATGTTGAAGTAGTAAGACAAGAACCATCGGCAAGAGCACTTGATTATTGAAGAGTTTGTACCGCAATGTTTTGCTCTCCTCACTTGGTCGCTCCGGGGTCCACGATGGGAGGAGGACATCTCTGGCCACCGATGTAGGTTGGAGCGAAGTAGGTGTTGATTTCCGAATTCAAACATGTGTAGTTAACTGTATCACAGCCGTCACTTGTCTCCGATGATATCCTCTCAACTTCTCCCAACTCAACGGTTGCCCAGCTACAGCCTACAACCTTCTTGCATTTGTAATCTGAATATGTAACATTCATCGCGCATTGAATCGA
>JAUIJJ010000233.1 GCA_030431385.1 bacterium
AGGGGCTGAAGGGCGCGGAGACGAAGGAAGAGGATTGGGTGGAACAGTTGTTCCTCGGAACGACCCACGACTACCTGGTCTTCTTCACGGACTTCGGCAAGGCGTACTGGCTGAAGGTGTGGGAACTTCCCCAAGGTGGCCGCGCGACGAAGGGACGTCCCATCGTCAACCTCCTCGATCTGGAGAAGGGCGAGAAGGTCCGTTCTGTGGTGGCGACCACCGACTTCACCGACGACCAGTACCTCGTGTTCTGCACGAAGAAGGGTCAGGTGCAGAAGAACGCGCTTTCCCTCTACGGGAACCCGCGCAAGGCCGGCATCAAAGCCATCAAGATCGCGGAAGACGACGAGTTGGTTTCTGTGAAGATGTGCGAGGATGCGAACGAGCTGCTCATCGCGACTCACGGCGGTATGGCGATTCGCTTCAAAGCAAGCGACGTTCGTTCGGCCGGGCGCTTCACTCAAGGCGTTCGAGGTATCAACCTTGCCGACGAGGACTTCGTCATCGGTATGGAGTCGCTGCGCCCCAGCACGACGATCTTCACGACGTCCGAAAAGGGTATGGGCAAGCGCTCGGATATCGATGATTACCGCATCATCAGCAGAGGCGGTAAGGGCGTCATTAACATGAAGACGACGGAGAAATCCGGAATGATCGTCGGCATTAATGAGGTTCTCGAAAACGATGAGCTGATCCTCATCACCGCCGGTGGCCAGACGATTCGCTTCCGCGTCGCGGACGTGCGAGTCATCGGGCGCAACACTCAGGGCGTGCGAATTCTCAACCTCGCGAACAAGGACCGTATCGTTGCTGTCTCACGTGTCGCCGAGGAAGAGGACCGCGACGATGAGTCGTCGACCGACGAGGTTCCCCGCGAAGAAAACACCGAGGAAGCCGGCGGCGAGGACGAAGGCGAAGAGTAATCTCTGCCTCAAGAACCAACCAACCAGAACGGCCCCTTCCATCGAGGAAGGGGCCGTTTTTTTGTCCGCTTGAAAGTGCCTGTCAGATCGGAGCGAGAGCGAAGTCGAGGACTTGGGGTTGTCCCGCGATGAGTTCGATTTCTTGAGAAGAGGACTGGTATCGGTTTGCGCGGTCGGTGACTGTGATGCGGGCCAAACCAGGCATCACTGTATCAGCGCGGTACTGGCCCTGAAGATCGGTGAAGAGTGTTTGCTCGCCGATAGTGACCATCATTTCCGGAAGCGCCTGCCCGGTGACGGACCGCACCGTTCCGGTCAGGATCGCGGCACCGTGAATCTCGACGGTGCCGAGGTCGTGAGGCTGGCCCGCGCTGAGCTGAATGTTGGCGAGTCGCTCGCGAGTCATGCCGGATTTTGTGAACAGAAAGTCTGCCGCACCACCTGGCATGCCGCCGATGGAAAAGGTTCCATCAGATTGTGTGCGCGCTTCGAGTTTCATCGCGTTGAGCGGATGGGTGAGGGGCGAGCCGTAGGGCGGAATCGCCTGTACCAAGACACCATCGACGCCGCTGCCGCTAGACACCACGCGGCCAGAGACGCTGACCCCGGTATCGATGACGACGTCACCCAGGTCGGCCTCGCCGCCGACGGGAATGCGCGCGTTGTTGACTTCCTCGGTGCCGACGTTCTCGACGGTTATCGTGATGTTGGACGTCCCCGCGATCATGAAGTTCAAGATCGCCTCGCCATTGACTGTTTCAAAGAGGCGGTTGCTGTACGCGTTGCCGATGGTCTCGCGCACGCCACCATTGCCGCCTGCGCCATCGTAGCGATTGTTCACGCCAACGCGAAAGCGAGTGATCGGTTCGCCGGCAGAATCCACCACGCGGATGCGGGCTGTCTGGCTCATGTCGTAGACGAGGTATATCTGCTCATCGCCGGGCCGGGCGAAGGGATAAGTCTGGTCCATGGTCATGAAGACATCGCCACGCAAGGTGGAGCCGTTGGAGTAGATGATGTACTCGCCGTCGGGGACATCGTCGACTTTGAAACCACCGCGCGAGTCGGTCTTCACGGTCGTATCCCACGAGCCTCCAGCTTCCTTGACGTAGATGTTATGGTTGGCCAGAGCGCCGCCGGTTTCGTCGACGACGATTCCGAAAATGCGACCGGCCTTCGCCTCGCCGTCGCCCTCCAGGACGATTTCGCCGACGTCTTGCGTGCCATCGGAAACGGAGAATTCGACGGTGTTGCTGACGAATCCTTCAGCGGCAACTGCGAGCGACACGGAGCCGGGCTCGATTCCGGGAAGGCTAAACCGCCCTTCCAGATCGGTCGTCGTCGACGGGAAGGAAACGTTGACGCGCTGGAAAATCGCTCCGGTTTGCTGGAAGCCCTGCTGCACGGTCAGTTCGGCGTATTCGACCGGCGTGCCCTCATCGTCGACGACGGTGCCGGTGAGCGTTCCTCCTTGAGTGAGCATGACCTGAATGTCTTCGACGTTCTCGCCGCCGATCGGCTGGCTGTACGCTGGGACGTATCCCTCATAGTAAGCGCCGACGCGATAGTTGGCCGCGAGGGTGGGGCTGAGTTCGGGAAACTCGAAGCGCCCGTCGCCGCCGGTCGAGCGGATCTCCGCCGTTGCGTCGCCGTAGGCAGCCCCACTGAACAGAGAAACATAGGCACCGGAAAGTGGCGACATTTGCGGGGACAAGACGACGCCTGCAATGTTCTTGCTCCGCGTCAGGTAAAACTCAAGCACCTCGCTGTTCGGATTGCTCGCGGTTACCGTGACGGTCTCTTCATCGGTTTCGTAAATGTCGGACTTGGCGCGCACGGTGTAGTTGCCCGGATCGAGAGGGAACAGTTCAAAATGGCCGTACTCGTCGGTGGTGCGCGCGCCGATCATGGTCGCGCCTTGCAGCACCTCGACGACGACTCCTTGGATCCCTTCCTGAGTCTCGGCGTCGTACACGTCGCCCTGAATCGGAGGAAGCTCGGGAATGACGAAGTCCTCCTGGCGATGGGAATTTTCGGAAGATAGAAAGAGAGTCCGGCGGGAGTTCGGACTCGCCGGCTCCACGAGCACGAGGTAGTGCTCGCCATTAGCGACGGGAGGAAACTGGTAGTAGCCTTCGGCGTCGGTGTTGGCCGTGCGAGTTCCGCCGCCGGAGCTGGAAGTCAGGTTGAGCACCGCGCCATCGACTCCGCGATCGCCTCGCATGACGTAACCGAGCACCTGAACTTCGCCGTCTTCAGGCTCGTCATTTTCGTCTTCATCGCTCCCCTCACCGTCTTCGCCGGAGCTGGATGAATCGCTGGAACCATCAGACTGCGATGAGGCGTCAAGGGACCCGCTGCGATTCGTGGAAGAGGAAGTTCCGCCTCCGTTGGCGAGCGCTCCCCCAGCGGTGAGAACCTGTCCGGGGAGAGGTTTGCCATCTGGCCCAAGGATCACGGTGCTGCCCTCGGAGGCAACTTCGCCGTCCGCGCCGGCTGTCTCGCCGTCGGCTGATTCTGAAGATTCGCCGCTGTCGGTCGCCGCATCACCGGAACCTGATGTGCCGTTTCTGCTGCTGCCGGAGTTGTCGATAATCCGTGGAGCGCGGCCGCCTTCCGTGAAGTCACGGTCTTCAGAATCGGTAATCGACGGCAGGTTGGAGTCCTGGCCGACGATCTTCGCTTCGCGCGGTTTGAAGAGCACGAGGCCAACGGCGATCAGCACAACGCTGACAAGGCCGATGGCAACGATTTTGACGTTAGAGTTTCCCATAGTTCTTCGATCTCTACCTGTTGTGGTGAAAGTTCGTGCTCTGTTGCTTAGAGGGTTTCGTGCCCGCTAGCATTCGGCCCAATTCGAGCCGATGGAGACATCGACCTTGATCGGGACGTCGAGGGGAAGAGCGTTTCGCATTTCTTCTCGCACCATTTCCGTTAAGGCATCGAGCTCGGTTTCCGGCGCGTCGAAGATCAGTTCGTCGTGAACCTGAAGGATCATTTTGCCTTGGAAGTTTTCGTCGCGGAGTCGCTTGTCGATCCTCAACATCGCCAACTTGATCATGTCGGCGCTGGTTCCCTGAACGGGTGTGTTGACGGCGATGCGCTCGGCTCCGGAGCGCTGGTTGAAGTTACGAGAGCTGATGTCTGGCACCGAGCGCCTCCGGCCCAACATCGTCGTGACGAAGCGGTGCTCCTTCGCGGAGGCGATCGTGTCGTCGATGAATTGCTTCACTCCGGAGTAAACCTCGAAGTAGCTGGAGATAAAGGCCTTCGCCTCTTCCTGTGAAATCTTGAATTCGTTTGAAAGTCGGAAGGCCGAAATGCCGTAAATGATTCCGAAGTTGATGACCTTGGCGCGGGATCGCATTTCTTCTGTGACGTCCGCCGCGTCGACTTTGAACATTCGACAGGCGGTGATGGTGTGGACGTCTTCGCCGGAGTTGAACGCGTGGACGAGGGTCTCGTCCTGAGAGAGGTGGGCGAGGATTCGCAGCTCCACCTGCGAGTAATCGGCCGACAGCAGTTTCCAACCATCCTGGCGCGGGAGGAATCCCTCGCGGATGCGGCGGCCCTCCTCGGTGCGGATGGGGATGTTTTGGAGGTTCGGGTCCATGCTGGAAAGGCGCCCGGTGGCGGCGATCGTTTGATTGTAGCTCGTGTGAATCCGCCCGGTGACCGGGTTGATCATGCGGGGAAGTGGGTCGACGTACGTGCCTCGGAGTTTTTCGATCTGGCGGTATTCGAGGAGCTTGGCTGGGAGCTCGTGGTCATTGCGCAGCGCCTCGAGTGTCGCGACGTCGGTGCTGTAGCCGGACTTCGTCTTCGTGAGCGGGGTGAGGTTGAGCTCTTCGAAGAGAACCGTCCCGACCTGCTTGGGCGAGTTGATGTTGAAAGGGTGGCCGGCGATCTGATAGATTTCGTCGGTGAGGCTCTCGGACTGTGCCTGCCACTCTTTCGACAAGTTTTTGAAGTGAGCGGTGTCGAGGCGGACGCCTTCGAGCTCCATGCGCGCGAGGACGGGAATCAGCGGAAGCTCGACGTCGTTGAACAGATCGGCCATCTCGGCCTCCGCAAGCTGCGGCTCGATCTGGTTGTGAAGTTGCAACGTGACGTCGGCGTCCTGGCAGGCGTACTCGCCGCTGTCCTCGACTGTCACCGAGGCCATCGTGACCATGTCGTCGCCGTCCCCGATCAACTCCTTGATCTCGGTCATTTGAATGCCGAGCCGCTGGAGGGCCATGTCCTTGAGGCGGAGAGAATTCTGTGAGCTGCGTTCAGGATGGAGAAGATATGAGGCGATCATCGTGTCGCCGTGGATTCGATCGATCCCCTCGAATCCGGCGCGCGAAAGAATCTTGAAATCGAACTGCCAGTGGTGGGCGACCCATTGGATTTTCTCGTCGGCGAGCAGCGGGCCGAGGACTTGACGGGCTTCTTCTAGCGTGAGTTGCGTATCAGCTGAGTTGTGGCCGAGGGGGATGTAGATCGCCTGGTTGAGGGCCCACGAGATGGAGATACCAACGAGCTCGGCGAGGAATGGGTCCAGTTCAGTCGTTTCCGTATCTATCGATGCCAACCCGGCTTTGCGAATCTCGGCCGCGCATTTTTCGAGGTCCGATTTAGTCGTGATGTTCCGATAGTCTGTGGTGCGTTCTTCGACAGATTCTCCGCCAAGACTGTTCAACTGAGAGAAGAATTCGAGTTCCTTGTAGAAGTCGCGGAGCGCCTGAGTCGGCTCGTACTTCCATGCGAAGGTGTTCCAGTCGAACTCCTGAATGCAGTCGGTCTTAAGCGTGGCGAGCTCAGTGGAAAGGCGCGCGTCTTCGGAGTGATCACGCAGATTGGCCGCCTGCGTCTTGTTGAGGCGAACACGCCAGGGCTCTTCTGCGGTGAGGATGCTCTCCAAATCGCCGTATTCTTGCAGAAGGTTGACGGCGGACTTCGGGCCGATCTTTGGCACGCCGGGAATATTGTCGGCGGCGTCGCCGACGAGGCCCAGGTAGGCGGGAACTTGTTCGGGCGTGACGCCCAGTTTCTTAATCACTCCATCGGTATCTAGAACTTCGAGACGCTGGAGATGTTCGCGCCAAACGGTGATGCCGGGGCGGACGATCTGAAGGAGATCTTTGTCCGAGGAAACGACGATGGCCTCGCCGCCGTTCTCCAGCGCGAGATTTGCCAAACAGGCGATGGCGTCGTCGGCTTCGTAGCGGTCGATCATGATCATCGGCACGTTGAGCGCGGTGAGCATCTCGCGAACGCGCTTGTCTTGGCTCCGCAGATCATCTGGCATCGGAGGGCGGTGTGCCTTGTATTCCTCGTACATCTCACTGCGGAAAGTTTTTGTAGGCGGGTCGAAGACGACAACGACGTGAGAAAACTCGAGTTCCTTGCTCAGGCGCATGAAGGAATTGAGGAACCCGTAGATCGCGGAGGTCGGCTCGCCGCGCGAGTTCGTCAGCGACTGGTCAATCCCGTGGTAGGCCTTGTGTAATGTCGAGTGTCCGTCGATCAGGACGAGTTTATTCTTGTCCTTGCCCATCTATGGTTCCGTTCAAAAAGCGGTTGGACGTGAAACGCCCCGGACCCATTCGAGTCCGGGGCGATATGGCGATCAAGTGTTACTTCGCGGTTAGTCGCGGACGACCTGGCCGGTGAGGAAGATCAGAAGAG
>JAUIJJ010000234.1 GCA_030431385.1 bacterium
AAGTCGAACCCACTGCCCGTCTTGTGGCAACAGGACGGACAGATGGCGTTTTCGGAGCGCGATGACCTGCTCCCCTATGGTTCGTGGGAAATCGATGAGTGGATGGCGAAGCTCGATGCTGAGGGAAGCATCACGGCGCCGGTGGTTGTCGCCGTCGATAACTCGCCAAAGCGATCAAAGGAATACAACCCTCTCACCGAGGAGTTCGCGCTTTACGAGCAGTTCCTCCACGAAGAGCTGATTCCGTGGGTGCGTTCCGAATACAATGTCTCGGATGCGACTAAAGACAACCTGCTGATGGGGAGTAGTATGGGCGGCTTGGTGAGTTTCGGGCTGGCCTACAACCGCCCTGACACCTTCGGCGGCGCGGCGTGCCTGTCCCCGTGGTTCGAGATCGAAGACGTTCGATACGTTAGGGAAGTCCTGCGGCAAGCCGACAAGAAACCGAACCTCCGAATCTATTTCGACTCGGGAATTCGTGATTGGCGAATGATGGACGACGGCCATCGGGGGATGCTCATGGCCCGGAAGGAACTCCTTCGGTTGGGCTTTGAAGAAGGCGCCGACCTCGACGTATTCGTCGACACTTGGTTTCCCACTCTCGACGACCTGAAGGGTACCAAGGTGAAGGAGAAGAGCTACACTGAGCAGCTCACAAACCAACACACGGAATTCATCTGGAACCGCCGCCTCAGCCGCCCCCTCAAGTTCCTCTTCGGAAAACGCCAGGCTCGCTATTCGTCTTCGTGAACCTCGAAACGGTGTTCCTGCTCTTCGAGCGTCTTCCTGTCGATGTAGGACCTGCTAAGAGAGCCCTCGATTGGCCTCGTGTCGCCCCACAGCACGCGCGTATTTGGTAGGTACATGTCGCCCCAAGTCTTGTGCGGTGCTCGCCAAGGGTTCAGGCCGCTCGACCAACTTGGCCAAAGGGACCGACAGATCAGATAGTCGACACCGCCAAAGATTCCCGAGAACCCCTTAAAGGTATAGTACACCGCATTTTCCACTGCGTAGAACACGATGCCCAGACTCAGGATGTTAGAGCCGGTACCGCTTTTTACTGGGCGGATACTGTCCGCGATGTCCTCGAAGACATTTGCGATGGAAGTGAGCGGCGCGTCGACGACATCGCGAACGACGGTCAACGGCGTGATGAGGACCTTGCCACCAGTCGTTGCGGTCTGGCAACTGAGCATCGGAAGCATCAAGAGCGCGAGCGTAAGGATCAGTGCAAAGCGAGTTTTCATCGGGGAACCACCCAGTTGAGATGATTCCAGTTAGGAGGAATCGAGGAGCGGGTCAATTCCCCTTATCCGGTGAAGCCCCTGGTATTTTATGCAACACTGGATTTAACACGAATGGGAGAAACCAGTGATCGTTCTCAAGTTCATCGCCATCTTCGTCCCTTTCGCCTTTCTGATCATGTCGCCTCGGATGGCCGCCGCCGCGCCATGCGCGGGGGCGGCGGCTGGGCTTGTACTTTGGTTTCTGGATAGCGAGGAGCCTCCGCGCTTTTCCAGCTGGGCAGCATTCGGAGCGGGCGTTCTCATCGCTCTTGTGAAAGGCGCACCGAGCCTGCTGCTCGCCACTCTGGCCCCCATCGCCGCTTTCGTGATTCTGGAATATGTCGAAAAGAAGCGCGGCGAAGGGAATCTGGGCGCGCTCGCGCCTCTCACTGCGGCGGCCTTGGTTGCCGGGTGTGGGTGGCTGCTGATTCAAAGTTCCTCGCCCCGCGGAGCGATCGGCGAATCCCCGCCGACAAGGATTGCCGTCTTCGGCGACAGCCTGACTGCCGGCGTCGCCAACGACGGAGTCGAGAAGCCTTGGCCGGTCTTGCTTCAGGAGCGGCTTGGCCAGGAAGCTGAAGTCATCGCCTTCGCTCACCCCGGTGACACGGCCTCGCAAAGCTGGAATCGTTGGCGGCAACTTGTCGAGAGCGGCACGTGGAAGGGCTCAGACGAATGGCAACCGGAACTGTTTATTGTCCTGCTTGGCGGAAACGACATCCGTCGGCGGGCGACACCCGGTGACGTCAAAAGGGACCTCGAAGTCTGGGCGAGCGCGCTCTCCCCTTCCGGCGCGGACGTCCTCTTCGTTGCTGTTCCCGGCGGCCTGATCGGAGACAGCTACGGCGGGGTCTGGCAGTCGGTCGCGGAAGAGGGTGGTCAGCATTGGATGACCGAGGACGCAATCCGCTCGATTCTCACCTCGCCAAATATGAAGACCGACCTGATCCATTTCAATCAGGCCGGTCATGAGTACTTTGCGAACGCAGTTTACGAGCGGATTATCGGGCGCTAAGTCTAGCGGCGGAATCTCCAAATCACGCCATCGCTGACGGTTCCGTTCGTTGGATCATAGGTGTGAACAATCGCACCGGGATTCATGTGTGATGGCGGCTCGACGATACCGTCGGGGCCTGCTGACTGGAGCACCCACGAGCCGTAGTTTGTCATCTCGCTGGGGTTGTCGATGAACATGTCCGGAGTCGCGAAGGCGCCATGAAACGGATTCCCGCCGGACACAAGACGATGACCGTCTGCATGGTTAGGCGCCCAATAGTGGAACACGCGATCGCGGACGTTGGGTTCCGTGCTCTGGAGGAACGGATCTTCGAATACGGTGGTCAGGTAGCTAATGGGCGTCGTGAGCGGAAAAAACCGCTGGTCGGCGGGATAGAGCAGGCCCTGCGGATTCGTCGTGTTGTTCGACGGGTTTCCGATCTCGATCCATCCGGGTGGATAACCATTGTTGTCGACGTAGTAGGATTCGAGTCCTGTGGCGATGGTGCGCATGTCTGCCTCGGCGCGGCTGACCTTGGCGCGGATTTGAGCTTGCAGGAAATTGGGGACCGCAATCGCTGCCAGAATCGCAATGATGGCGACGACGATCAATAACTCGATTAGGGTGAAGGCGCGGGGTTGATTCATACATTCCTCTCGGGGGATTAATCTCGCTGGGGGGAACCATGGACCACCTCGCACTCACTGACAACGAGGATGTATCGGAGAAGGAATTCCCACCGGGTTCTGTACCCTAGCGGACAAAGAAACTGTTGGACAAATTGCCACTTATTGTTATCATTTCTGATTTCATTAAAGTAACACCCCTCCTACACAGCATGCGCGCCACGCGATGCGATCTGCCGTTTGTGAGCCACCGAAGATCGACATCAGTAGAACTACCGATGCGCGGCGCGGAGGGGCCACAGTGTGCACTTGAAAACCTCTAAAACGTCTAAATTTACCCTTGTCATCGATGCCCCGTCGTCCGCACCTTGCCCCCACAAGAAACCCCACAGAGAGAAGGAATCATGAAGTCACTGCTGAAGTTTACGGGTGCCGCCTTGATCGGTGCCGGAATGTTAATGGGCTGCGCCCAAGTCGATAAGTCCAGCGCGAAAGCGCAGACCGGCGCGCCGGAATCTGCTCAGGTCGAGATCGTCCAGTTTCCCTACAACCCCAACCTCCCTATCTATGTCGTCGCTGTTGAGCCGTTTGGCTATGGCGCGTCCGGCATGACCTCCGGTAACACCACCCCCGATGCACCTTCGGCGCGTGGCGGTGTTGGTGGCATCGTCGGTGGCGGCCTACGCGGCGGCGACGCTCAGGCCGACTATAAGACACAGAGCGGCCCGGGGTCGCAGGTCGGCTATGGAATGAGCGCACAGATGATCACCGCGCTCACGAACTGCGGAAACATCGCGGTCGTGGATTTGAACACGCTCACGCGAAGCGCCGATGGTACCTACACAGGCCACCTTCAGGACGGCGAGGTTGGCCCCTTTGTCATCCGCGGCATGGTGACTGAGTTCAATGAGACAGCAGAATTGGAAGAGAAGAAGCGCGGCGGATCCCTCGGTGGACTTGGCGCAGGCGTTGGCCTCCTCGGCGCGGTCACCGGCAACAAAACAGTGCGCAACACCGGCGCTGGCGTCGCGGTCGCCAACCCCACCTACGAGAACCAGGAAGCCCGCCGCAGCGGTATGGTCGGCATGGACATGCAACTGTACGACGGACGCACCGGCCGCATCCTCCGTGGCTACACCGCCAACGGCACATTCACTTCAGTAAGCGCCACCAGCGGCGCTAGCCTCTTCGGCATCGGCGGCGGTGACGCTGCCTTCGCGTCGAGCGCGCTCGGCCAAGCCACACGCGCCGCCATGAACGAGGCCATCACTGAAACATACAACACCCTGAAGAGCCGCGTACCGGCAGCACCCGCCGCTGCCGCAACAACGACTCCGTAACGAACCACACACAACCGAAAGCACAATAGAATCGCCCCGCCGAGCTCCCTCGGCGGGGCGATCTTATTGCAAGCGAGCGATTACTTGTTAGGTCGGTATCGACCGCCGAACGCCGATTTGACCCACGCATACTGCTTGGGTAGGGGCGGTTGCTCAATCCCCAATTCCACCGCTGCATGAATTGGCCAGTAGGGATCATCAAGCGACGCGCGCCCCAAGAGGACGACATCAGCGTCGCCTCGGGAGAGAATGCCCTCCGCCTGCGCCGGGTCTGTAATCAGCCCCACCACGCCCACAGGAACATCGGACTCGCGCCGGATTCGAGCGGCGTTGGGAACCTGATACCCCGGCGCGACGGGAATCTCGGCGTCAGGAGTAGCGCCGCCCGACGAACAGTCGATCAGGTCAACGCCGCATTTCTTAAGCAACCGTGCGAGCTCGACGCTTTGATCGGCATCCCAGCCGCCCTCAACCCAGTCGGTGGTTGAGAGCCTCACCGCGAGTGGCAAGTCCTCGCGCCAAACCTCACGCACCGCGCGCGTCACTTCCAGAAGAAACCGGGTGCGATTCTCGAAACTGCCACCGTACTCGTCGGTTCGCTTGTTTGATAACGGCGACAGAAACTGGTGGAACAGATATCCGTGGGCCGCGTGGATTTCGATGAATCGAAATCCGGCTTCGAGCGCACGCCGAGCGGCCGAGACCCACTTGTCGCGAAGCTCGTGAATCTCCTCGATCGCTAACATCTCAGGTTTGTTGTGGGAGAGAACAAACCGATCCTCCCCCACCGACTTGGGAATCCAACCGCCTTCATCGAGAGGAACGCCGCCGCGCACTTCGTACCACGGCTCGCGGGTGCTGGCTTTGCGCCCTGCGTGGGCGAGTTGCACCGCCGGCACCGCACCCTGACTGCGAATAAATGCTGTGATCGGGCGCCACGCCGCCACCTGCTCGTCGTTCCAAAGACCCGCGTCGCTGGGGCTGATTCGCCCCTCTGGCTCGACCGACGTGGCCTCCGCCATGACACACCCTGCCCCGCCTGCTGCGCGGCTCCCCAAATGCACCATGTGCCAAGGCTGAGGGATGCCCTCCTCCGCTGAGTACATGCACATCGGCGACACCCAAATGCGATTCCTGAAACTCACCGAACGAAGCTGGTACGGCTCGAATAGTTGAACACTCATCTACAGTTTTCCCGCCTCTGGCAGATATTAGCACCGAACTGACACCAGTTGGATGCCTGGGCGGTTAGGGGGAACAGAAATCATGCCTGATCGACCGCGAGCCGAAGGTAGTGCCTCTCATTCCGTATCGGGAATTGCGCGTGATGGCCTTGACAGTATTCGGCTGGGAGCACTAGGTTCCGCTGGTTTAGGGCCTTCGTGAAAGGCAGAACAAAGGGGCGGATGAGCACGTCAACCACGAGACAACTGACTTGCCGTAGCGGCTCTCTGCGCGGCCAGAAGTTTAACATCGTCGGCAAGGTCACGACTGGCCGCGACGCTGGCTGTGACCTGATCATCGACGATCCCAAGGTCTCGCGCCATCATGGCACGTTCTCGCTCAAAGATGGCGACGTCCACTATGAGGACAAGGGATCGACGAACGGGTCGCTACTTAACGGCCACACCGTGAGTGAATGCGTGATCTGCCCCGGCGACGTGTTGAAGCTGGGAGGGTGCGAGTTCACCATCGGTGGCGATGGCGATCATAACTCGATCAATTTTGTCAGTTCCTCCGAAACAATGTTTACGAGCGTCGTTAACACCGGCGTGTTCAAAGCTGACGCGCTCGCCGACAAGTTCTCTCAGATTTTCGACTACTACCGTGAACACTCGCCAGAAACCAATCCGATTGAACAAGTCGAGTTGGTCAAGACGCAGCGCCTGCTCAACGGCCTGAAGTCGATCTACTCCATGTCGCAAAGCATGACGCGTCTCGCCCCCATCGAGAGCCTGCTCAAGTCCATCGGCGACAACTTGTTCGACCTCTTTGCCGGGGCGGAGAATCTCGTGATCCTTCTATGGGATGAAGAGAATGAGAGCATGGCGCCGCGCGAAGCGCGCAACCGTGACAGCGACCGCCCGCCCGACATCACGATCAGTGAAACGGTTCTTCAGCGTGCGATCGAGGAGCGGAGTACGCTCGTCGCCGGCGACACCGCCGCCGATAACCGCTTCGCCCAGAGCGAGAGCATCATCGGATTCTCGGTCAAGTCTGTGATCTGCGCGCCTCTCATCAGCGCAGACAAGGTCTACGGCGCGATCTACCTCGACAACCGCGAGATCAATATCCAATACGACGATCTGGACGCGGAGATCCTCTCCGCCTTCGCCAACCAGTGC
>JAUIJJ010000235.1 GCA_030431385.1 bacterium
GACTAACCAATCACTAGAACCATCGTACCTCGCCGAAGCAACCTTACCTCAATGGCAGGTGACACTCCTCGTGACCCCGGGTGCTACTCAGAATCGCAACCATTCACTACTGAATCAGTTGTAAGAGCTTCTCAAGAAAAGTGCAGTGCACACCGACATCATTGCCCGCAATTCCCGATTTAGCGTGCTTACCTCTAGAACCAAGGAAAATACTTCCGGGGCCTCGCCAACCCTCCATCCTTAGCGATCACAATGAGGCTTTGAATGTCACCCTCTCGATAGCCGGGGATCACCTCGATATCCTCCCGCGGCATTATCAGGAAGACCCCCTCTCCCAAGTTTTGATACAGCATCCGCGCATCCCGAACCCCGATCACTCCATACCCACGATCCTTCATGTGGCGCTGGATTCTCATCACCGGCGCCTCGACCGTTTTCTTCCCACCAAACAACTCCCACAAAACAAACGGTCCGATCGTCATAGCGAGAATGTAAAATATGTCCCACCCTGAAGGTATCATGATCCGTGTTTTCTGAAATCTTGCAGCTCTTTCGGCCGTTTCCGGCGCTAAATCCCTTTAGCCGCACCTAGCAGGCAATTGGTACGCTCCAAATTGTTTGGCCTTCAGTTGCCACCGCCGACAGGCGTTGATTTCCCCGCCCTCGCCGCGCCATCCTCCGCCCCAACAGGGTATTTGCACGGCCCGTATGCGTGCAAACTTTTATGGAAACGAGAAATACATGAAGAAGAACTACATCTTCGCGCCCGGCCCCACCGAAGTACCTTCCGAAGTCCTCCTCGCCGGAGCACGCGCGACGATCCACCACCGCAGCGCAGACTTCACACCCATCTTCATACGCGTCCAAGAGCAACTCCGTCAAGCTTTCCGCACTGATGCGCCCGTCGCCGTCATCTCCAGCTCAGGCACCGGCGCCGTCGAAGCAGCCATCGTTTCCGTCTGCTCCCCGGGCGACACGATCATCGTTTTCAGCGCCGGCAAATTCGGCGAGCGTTGGGTCGAAATCGGCAACACCTACGACCTCAACGTCGTCGTCCTGAAATCCGAATGGGGCAAGCCGCTCGACCTCGCCGCCCTCGCCGCCGCGCTCGAAAGCAACCCCGAAGCCAAGGCCGTAGTAGTCACGCAAACCGAGACATCCACCGGCACCGTCAGCGACATCAAGGAAGTCGGTCGCCTCGTCCAAAATAGCAAGGCCGTCTCCATCGTCGACGCGGTATCCTCCTTCGCCGCCGAGGAGCTTCCTCAGGACGCATGGGGAATCGACATGGTCTGCACCGGCTCACAAAAGGCAGTCATGCTTCCCCCCGGACTCGGACTCGTCTCAATCAGCGAGAAGGCACAGGCGCTGATGAAAGACTCCAAGTGCCCGGCCTACTACTTCAGCCTAAACAAGTACCTCAAATCAGTCGGCAAAGACACCACACCATTCACACCCGCTGTGAACTTGTTCTACTCGCTCGAGAAGGCCCTCGACATGATCCTCGAAGAGGGCATGGAGAGCAACTGGGCGCGCCACAAGGTGCTCGCCCGCGCCGCCCGCGCCGCCATGGTCGCCCTCGGCCTCGACCTCTTCAGCGAAAGCCCATCCGTCGTCGTCACTGCGGTCAATGTTCCTGAGGGTGTCGATTGGGGCGTATTCAATCGCGAGCTGAAAAGCCGCGGAATCACCATCGCCGGTGGCCAGGACGACTTGAAGGGCAAGATCTTCCGCATCGCCACGCTCGGCTACTCGAACATCTTCGACGTGACTACCATCGTCAGCGCCGTTGAGATCGCTCTCGCCTCCAGCGGCCGCAACGTCGAGTTCGGGCGCGGCGTCGCCGCAGCACTCGAAGTCCTCCGCCACTACAGCCCGCAGAAGGGCTGGCTCGCTGCGGAGGAAGCCACCCGCTCGCTCGACCCTGTCGCAAACACGGTCGCCTGAGCGCAGAAACAATCGCTTCGCGATGTCCGACGAGAACCTGAAGCGCCCACGGTAAAAGCACTCGGGGTTATTCCACACTAAGATTCCGGATTTCCCCGACTTGATTTTGCAAAGCTCTTTCCGTACACTTCTTTTGGTTTCCGAATGGAATGCCAAAAACTAAGGTCTCTCAAAAGGATATTCCCCCACGCTTTGTCCCGGTCCTCTCGCTCCCAAATCCAGGATAAAGTGTAATCGCGGATCCTCTCAACCTCGGGTGGCAATAACCTTCGAGGGACTCCTTCCTCCCCAAAAGGGCCGGCAAATCTGCCGGCCCTCCTTTTTTCTCTTCTCAATGTGATCGAATTGAAATTCTAAAGAACGCCGACCTTTGGGTACTCTTTGCCGAGCACCTTGCCTTGGTCCGCGTTGAACCAGTCGCTCAAGACCTCGCCGTAGACACTGCGGAAATCCGTGGTGTGCTTGAGGTCACCCTCATTCAAATCCGAGAGGCTCGGATACTTGCCGTGAAACCCGGCGTTCACCTTCTTGCCCAGAACAAACATTGGCCCCGCCGTTCCGTGGTCCGTTCCCCTGCTCGCGTTTTCCTCGACGCGCCGACCGAACTCGCTAAACGCCAGAGTCAGCACCCGGTCGCCCACACCAATCGTATCCAGATCGCGCTGAAACGCCGACACAGCATCGCTGAACTGCCGCAGCAAATTCGCGTGCTGATTCACTTGATTGGCGTGTGTATCAAAACCAGTCATCGACGCATAGAAAATCCGCGTCGGAAGCCCACCCGCGATCAGAGTCGCAATGGTCTTCAGCGAATTCGCCAGCCTGCTGTTGGGGTACTTCGCGCTCTTGCGCTTCGTCCGGCCCGCGCGGATCACACTGTCGCTCGCGATCACGGCGTTTGCCGTTGTGTGGCGCAGGAAATCAATCGTCTCCTCGCCATGATGATCGTGGCCGGTCTTGTTCACCTTGCCGAAGGCATCCAGCGAATCGCCGCCCTGACCCTCGATCCACCGAAACTGGTTCGGCTGCAAGAAGCTCACACCCGCGCCCGAATTCCCCGCAAACGCCTGTGGAAGCTCCTGCGTGATACTCACGCCACTCACAGGCTCCGCAGTTCCTGAACAACAGTTGTCGAAGTACTTGCCGATCCAGCCGTGCTTCTCAAAGCGTTCCGAATCCGACGCCGTTTGCATGATCTCCATCGAGCGAAAGTGCGAGCGGTTCGGGTTCGGATAGCCCACCCCGTTCACAATCGCCGCATCCCCGCTTTGGAGCAAATCCATCAGCCCGCCGAGGTTCTGGTGAAGACCCAACTGATCATCGACGCGGATGATGTCATTCTTCTCCACCGCCAGATTCGGCCTCGCGCGAAAGTAGTCGTCGTTGCTGTGCGGGATGATCGTGTTGCAACCGTCGTTGCCACCGCCCATCTGAATCACCACCAGAATCCGGTCGTCCTTAAAGGGAGCCGCCCCAGGCACCTGCGAAAAAGCCGCCGACTCCGTCAGGAACTGCGGAATCGTCAAGCAAGCTCCCGCAATGGCGCTCGTACGGAGGAACTCGCGGCGCGTGAATAGCATCTTCTGATCACTCATTTTTCATCTCCGGTCGTGTGCCTGAAAGTCAGCAAAGTTGATACTCGGCGGTCGAAAGCAACAGGTGGAGCGCACTCAGCAACTCACTGCGTTTCACGTTTTTGATGTTGAATCGCGCATTCCCCTCGGCACCAAACGCCGCCAGATAAACGCTATATTGATCCGAGTCCAGCGGCCTCGCCAGAAACTCTTGCGAAAGGTCCAGCGCCGCAGTCGCCACGTCCTTCCCCGCATGCCGCTCGTAGATCGGAGCCACATCAAACAACGGCCGCACCCGCGCTGGCCGCGCGTTTCGCCTGCCGGGATTCGCGCCTCCCATCATCCCCATTCCCGCTTCGCCTTCGTCGAGACGCGGCGTTTCCTGCCGGTCGAATCGAGTCCCCGTCACCACATACGCGGGAATGTTGTAGCGGAGCAAAAGCGTGTTCGTATTGATCCAATCGCGATTGCCATCCCAACCCTTCACGTTCGGCGGATTGAGCAAGTCTTGCCCAAGCCCACGCATCGCGATGATCAGCATTTGCTCTCGCGGAATCTTCGCGCCGAGCTGATCGATGATCTGTACCAGGAACTGCGCCGGGCTCTTGATCTGATTTCCCCGCGCCCGATCCGAGTAAAACTCCTTCGACATGAACATCGCCGACAGCAACGGCTTCAGCTCGTAATCCGCCCCGCGCAGCACCGCCGCCATTTCCTCCACCAGCGCATCCGACGGACCCTCATACACGAAGTGCTCCCACAGCTTGCGCGAAATGAAACGCGCCGTCTGCGGGTCGTCCATAATCGCATCAATCACATCGTCCCAATCGAGCCGCCCGCGCTTTCCGAAAAACTCCTTCGCGCCATTGTCGTGCTGACCCTTCGCGAAGAAGTACCCGCCCTTGCGCAGCGTGTGGCCGGTAAACGCCCGCGCCGCTTCCTTGATCTCGTCCTCCGTATAGTTCCCGATCCCCATGGTAAAGAGCTCCAAGAGCTCCCTCGCCCAGTTCTCGTTCGGGCGTCCCTTCCGGTTTTGCCGGTTGTCCAGGTAGATGAGCATCGCCGGAGATTTACCGACCGACGACACCAGATCGCGAAAGTTCCCGTTCGCACCATTACGAAGCGTACGGTAGTAATCGTAAACGACCTCGGAATTCTTAACCTTCTCATGCGCCACCGCGAAGTGACCGTGCCAGAACAGAGTAAGCTTTTCCTGAAACGGCCGATTCGTTGTCCGCATAAACGACAACCACCAGGGCTTCAACTTGTTGACCGCTTGGCGCTGGCGCCGCTGCTGCTCCTGCCGCTTCGCCCTCCGCTCATCCTCGCCGAGCATCGCCATCATCTCGCGCCGCATCATCGGATCCGGATCCGACACCAGCCAATCCGGCTCAACAATCTTATCAGGGAATCGGTCATAATCGACGAGAGCATTCACACAGCCCTCCGCGCCGAACTCCACCATCGTCGGGATCCTCGAAAGAGGAACCCCGAACCCGGCCCGGTTCAGCAAATGTCGAGCAGCCCCGGCATCCCACTGGGCACCACTGATCGGATCAAGTAAACCCACAGAACAACACCCCCGATTGGTTTCACCGCATGGGAAAAGCAAAACTCCAACCTTCCATCCAAGCAACCAACAAGAACCCGCAACCACTGAATCGTCAACGCTTTGTGCGAAAACGGCTTCAGCCGAAAGCTCAAGAACGTACCAAAGCGAACAACCCAACCCGTCCCATCCCGGACACCACCAACCAACGCCCAGAGCACCGAAGCCTCTGGGAGCACCGAGGCCACTGGGACCGCCGACGACCCGTCTGCGTGTCTGCCAACACCCAACTCACTCGCCATCAAACGCTCCCGCCACCCAACCCTCCCACTCCCACCCCGAGACATCCGTTTGACCCCCGCTAACGCCAAACCCGCTAATAGTCAAACCACCTAGTCCCACGCAACGATCCGCCCCGTAGACACCCACCATTAGGATCCGCCCATGCCCGCGAAACCTTCCGCCCCCAAAACCATCGCGCAAAACCCCGCAGCCGCCACTCGGCACCTCGCCGCCTGCGACCCCGGACTCGCCCGCGCCATCGCTGCCGTGGGAAAGTTCCGCCTCGTTACCAAACCAGCCACTCTCCATTCGCTCTGCACCGCCATCATCGGCCAACAGCTCTCCATCATCGTCGCCGCCAGAATCGTGGAGCGCTTCACAGCGCTGGGCGGCGGTCTCGACGACTTCACCCCCGACCATGTGCTCTCGCTCACCGACGAACAACTACGCGGCGCAGGCCTCAGCGGCGCGAAAGTCCGCGCCGTGCGCTCGCTCTCAGAGTTCTGGATCGCTCACAAGCTCACCCCCAAAAAACTCGCCGCCCTCCCTGACCAAGACCTCATAGACCTCCTCGTGCAGGTCAAAGGCATCGGCCCGTGGACCGCCAAAATGTTCCTCATCTTCGCCCTCCGCCGCCCCGACGTCCTCGCCCACGAAGACCTCGGCCTTCGCATGGGCATCCGCGACATCTACGGAATGGAAGAACTCCCAACCCGCCAGGAAACCGAAACCATCTCAGCCCCCTGGGCCCCTTGGCGCACCGTAGCCACATGGTACGTCTGGCAATACATCCCGATCATGAAGGAAGAAAAGAAGCAAAACGCAAGCTCCTAACCGAACCGCGATATCCGAACGCCACCGCGATCGCCGGCGAGCCGAAACCCGCGACACCAAACACCGAAACCCGACGCCCCCGAAACCGCCGCCCTTCCTCGCTCCAATCACTGATTTTACCTTGGCTTCCCTTCCATCTTATGTACAACATCGGTGTTGCAGCATTGAATCACATTGAAAGGGCAGGCCATGTCGCTCTCCGCCGCCGAACTCCAAGCGTCCAAAACTTCTCAGGTCGAGTTCCAGCTGAACGGGAAAGCTGTTTCCGCCGAAGTCACCGACGACAGAACGCTCATCGACGTATTGCGCGATCAGTTCGACCTGATCTACTCCAAAAACGGCTGCCAGCCCCTCGGCCAATGTG
>JAUIJJ010000236.1 GCA_030431385.1 bacterium
CGTTTCCAGACTCGAAATCGCGGCCTCAAGGTCACTGAGAAAAGCTGCACGGTCCGCCTCAGGGTCACCGGTGCCGAGGCGCGGGAACTCCGCAAAACGCACATCCGACGTGATTCCCTTGGCGTAGCGGGAATTCCTCAGGAGCTCGTCCAGCCCAGGCGTTTCGCACACACTCCTCGTCGCGAACAGCAACTCTGGCTGATCGTCGCTCACCCGCCAAACTGCGAAGGGCCTTCCCCGGCGAGCCAACCGCCGCAGCTGATCCGGATGGAGCAACTGGCGGGCGAAGAGCTCCGGCCGACTTGCCTTGGTGACCCGCAGCGATTCCTCCTCGCGCCACTCATCGATGGCTCCGTGATTGCCAGACAGCAGCACTTCGGGAACGGCGCGGCCCTCCCATTCCTTCGGACGCGTGTAATGCGGCCCTTCAAGGAGCCCCTCCATAAACGAGTCTCGATCCGCCGACGTATCGTTTCCAAGCACGCCGGGGATCATGCGCGCGACCGCGTCGACCACCGCCATCGCGGGAATCTCTCCCCCCGTCAGAACGAAGTCGCCGAGGGATAGCTCCTCGTCGACGCGCGAGTCGAGCAGGCGCTGATCGATTCCCTCATAGTGCCCGCAGATAATCGCGAGGTGGGGAACCTTTGAGAACTCGATGGCAGTGGGTTGATCAAAGGTGCGGCCGCGCGGGGACATGTAGACCACGTGAGCGCGATCTGGAGTCCCCGGTGCCCCGACTGTTTCATCGAGCGCGGCGGCGAGCGGCGGTGCAGCGAGTAGCATCCCTCCCCCGCCCCCAAACGGCGCGTCGTCGACCGACTGATGACGGTCCGTCGTCCACTCTCGAAAGTTAACGATCCGAATGTCCAACAATCCCGCCTCGCGAGCGCGCTGGAGGATCGATTCGCCAAGAGGTCCGTCAAACCATTGGGGGAAGAGTGTCAGGATGGTAATACGCATGGGCGAGTCATTACTCCGATAGTTGATGATTGAGGTGAGAAGGCATTGAGCGCAAGCCGAGGAATCTGTAAGTCACCCGCCACGTTTTGGTTGCAACATGGGACACTACACGACAGTTGGTAACTCATGTTCAAAGTACTGTTGATAGTGACTACATCATTGCTGGCGGTAGCGGGTGCCGACGCAGCAGGCTTGAATGGTATTCCAACCGAGTTTCCGTCAGCCGATCGGGCGGTCGTGCCCTTCGATGGCTCGACGACATTTACCACGCAAGCTCCGGCTGCACCTTCCATGTTTGACCATCAATTGCTCTCTAGCTTTTGCGATATAGATTCGCGGGAAATGGAAGTTAAATGGCTACTGCCTGAGGACGGGGTGACGAGTGAGACCGGGCTGCTCATCGTACTTGCTGGTATCAGTCTCGAAAACGACTGCGCGCGTCCATTCTACCCTCCAGACCCTGAATGGGCGGATCACCGGAATGTCGTCATCGCGCAAGTCTACTACAGGAACCTGGGCTTCTTTCCGCCGTACGATTTCGGGAAGTACCAAATCATCGATGTCCTGAGAGGCACGAACGCGGTACTGGAGACGTTCCCGCAGATAGATCGCAGGCGGCTCTATTTGTATGGGGGATCAGGAGGCGGCCTGGCCGGGCTGCAAACCGTCATCGCCTGTCCGCAAATCTGGGCCGAAGTGTACATCCACAGCGCCATCACTCGTGTGACCACTGGCGCAGAGGCCGCAGAGGATTACCCGAACGATCCGCAAGGAACGGTGTATGGCGGGTGGAACGTAAACATGCAGTTTCCTGAATCTCAAGGAGAGCTAACGGACAAAGTCTGGAATCGCTACCGGGCAGAACGGGCTCTCAGAGGGCCTCAGAATGGGCTCCACTCGAGGACCTAGTGAATGTTTCGCCCACGGATAGCTATCCGCAGATAGCGGTCATGCATGGCACCTCCGACCCTACGGTTGATGTGAGGCACTTTGATGCGCTCAGAGAATCTCTCGAGGATGCTTCGGGAATGGACTCCGCGCACGTCGCGCAATTCCAATGGGTACTCAGAAACTGGCAGTTCATCGCGATCCAATGGGGGAACCACTCATATGGAGGCGCGGCGGAGCACGAAAATACCCGTGCGAAAGCGACAAACCACTACTTCCCCGGGGCTTTCCTCTCAAAGCGAGGGACGGTTCCAGACTTCGAGGCAAACTGGGAATCGCAGAACACATACGGATGGCGCTTTCGAGTCCATGGCAACATCAAGGACGTCGTGCTGGAAGTCATTGAGATACCCGATGGCGATGCATGGATGATGCGATAGCAGTTGAGTTGCAAGTGTAACGCTATCGGCGAGCATGACAGTCTTCACCACGCCGGCGGGCCGCCAGCGATCCCGGTAAATGGGCTGCGCGCGAGCACTCACCACCGCAAAAAACTCTTTACTCTCGCCTGCTAGTTCTCTAGCACTTGATTGAACTTTCGGTTTGAATTTAATGTCTTGGAGGAAGCCTGAAATGGCTCGTGGAACGGCACGCGTGAGCGCATCGGTTAACGGTTCAAAGCCCTCGAAGGGTCCAGTACGTCTGCTCGTCGGCACCATGAAGGGGGCGTTCGCGATTGATGGCAACGCGACCCGCGACAAGTGGACCATTCGCGACCCTTGGTTCTTCGGGGCAGAGGTGAATCACATCGTGCAGGACCCACGAAATCGAAAGGTATTGATGGCGGGCGTAAAAACCGGGCACCTCGGGCCGACGGTTTACCGCTCCCTCGACGGCGGCAAAAACTGGAACGAAGCCAGCAATCCTCCGAAATTTCCGAAGACCAAGAAAGGGAAGGAAGGCCTCTCGGTCGACACCGTCTTTTACATGGCGCCGGATCATGCCGATCATCCCGATTGCTGGTACGCGGGGACGGTCCCCTGGGGTCTTTTCCGCTCAGAGGATAACGGCGATACATGGAAGCCGGTGAAGGGTTTCAACCAGCACCCTGACTACGATAAGTGGGGCTTCCCCTCCCCCGCCGGCAAGATCACCCACTCGATCATCGTCGACCCTCGCGACTCGAAGCACATCTACGTTAGCTGCTCCGTGGGTGGTTTCTTCGAGACGGTCAACCGAGGCAAAACTTGGGAGCCCGTCAATCAGGGCTGCATCGCTGAGTATATGGCCGACAAGCACCCGATTTACGAGCACGACCCGCATTGCGCCGTAATGAGCCCTTCCAATCCCGAAAGACTTTGGCAGCAGAACCATTGCGGTATCTATCGAATGGATCGCCCGGAAGGACAGTGGCAGCGTATCGGCGAGCAAATGCCGAAGGCCGTCGGCGACATCGGGTTTCCGATCATCGCCCATCCCAGAGACGACAATCGCGTCTGGGTGTTCCCGATGGACGGGACCAGTGTCTGGCCGAGAACGAGCCCCGGCGGCAAGCCAGCTGCCTATCATACGAAGGACGGCGGCAAGACCTGGAAGCGCCTCGACAAGGGGCTTCCTCGCAAACAGGGCTGGGTCACCGTCTTGCGTCAGGCGATGGCCAACGACCACCACGATCCGGTCGGCATCTACTTCGGCACCACAAACGGCGAGATTTGGAGCAGCAGCGACGAAGGAGCATCGTGGCAGTGCGCCCAGAGCTACCTTCCCCGTGTTCTGAGTGTGGAGACAGCCAAGAAGTGAAGGTCCACCTCTCCACTCATTTCCAGAGCTATACGGGGGGCAGCGGTGAAGTCGAAGCGACTGGCGGGACGGTGCTCGCCGTGCTCAAGGACCTCGACCGCCAGTTCCCCGGATTGCACTTTCGCATCGCCGACGAACAAGACCGGCTGCGGCCGCACATCAACGTTTTCGTCGGCACGGAGATGGATCGCGACCTCGGCAGAAAGCTGTCAAAGGGCGACGAGATTCACATTCTCGCCGCCCTGAGCGGCGGGTGATCGTCGACAATCGCGAAGGTAGACATTGCGCCCGGGGGAATGTGGCCTGCGAATAGTGCGGCTGCTGCTGAGAGCATCTCCCCCGGAAGGTTTCCATGAATCACAAGGCACTCCTCCAGCTCGGTTCCGAGCTGATGTTTGAATTTCGCCATGGCAGCATGGCAGCGGACAAGGCGTTGTCCGACTACTTCCGGGCGCGTAAGTTTCTCGGCTCCCACGACCGCGACTTCCTCGCCGACACCTACTTCCACGTCCTCAGAAACCTGCGTCGCTACGACGAGGCGATCTCTTCCGCATTCCAAGGAACGACTGCCTCGGAGCCGCGCTTTTCCTCAGGATTCCCTGTTACCGACGAGATCGCCGCCCGCGCATGGTGGCCTGGCGAGAAGGAAGTTTTTCGCCAGCGATTCGCGGATCGCCTGATGGATACGCTCCGGCTCAGTGTCGCCGCGATCGAGTTGGAGTACGATAGCGCTGAGGTGCTCGCCGAGGAAGTAAACAGAGTTTGGGAACAGCTTCCGGAGAAATCGCGTCGCTTCATGAAAGCCGAAACGCTCGAGCGGCTACTCGCTCGCTCTGCTGAGCTTGCGAACATGTTTCGAACATCACCGCGCCCGACTGAGGAGGACCGCGCGTTTTCCTTTCCATCGTGGATGTGGTCGTCAATGGCGCAGAGCGTCTCCAGGAGCGAGCGCACCGCGCTGGGAGAATCGCTCGGCGGGCAAGCGCCCATTGCCGTTCGCGTGAATCTATTGAAGACGACAATCGAAGAAGCGGAGCGAGTCCTCAATGAGGGCCGAATCGAATTCAAGCGCGGCGACCTTAGCCCGGAAGCGTTGATTCTGAGCCGCCGCGTTTCGCGCAGCCGCTTCCCGCGAATGCAGGACGGCTGGTTCGAAATGCAAGACGAGGGAAGCCAACTGATCTCCCACTATGCCGATCCGAAGCCGGGAATGTCCGTGATCGATGTGTGCGCTGGCGGCGGCGGCAAGACGCTGCACATGGTCGCGCTCATGAACAACGAGGGGAAAGTCTACGCGCTCGATGTCGGCCAGCAGCGGCTTGCGAATCTCGCGAAACGCGCCTACCGCACCGGGGCCGCGATCGTCGACGACACGGCAGTCCTCGGGAAGAACGGCGAGCCGCCCTCGCTGGAGAAACTACCTCCGGCGGATTTGGTTTTGCTCGATGTGCCATGTTCCGGCACGGGGACGCTGAGGCGAAACCCGGAGCTCCGCTGGCGATTTAACATGTCGAGGATGGAGACGCTACTCCGCACTCAGGAATCGCTGTTGGAAATCTGGAAGGATCGCGTGAAGCCCGGCGGCCTGCTCGTTTACGCAACTTGTAGCCTGATCCGAGATGAAAACGAAGCACAGATCGACCGGTTCCTCGGAGCGAACCCGGAATTCAAGATCGAAGCCCCGGAGAACTCGAAAGTCGAGTTAACGGAACGCGGCGAAATGCGTCTCTTTCCTCACCGCCATGGGTGCGACGGATTCTACTCTGCGCGAATGCGACGATCCGAATCCTGACCCTCCAGATCGATCACAGTCGAGGCGACCGCTTTCGTTCCTAACCGCCGCCGGGGTGCAGCTTGTCGTCGAGGAGCGCTCGAATCTTGAAGAGCATATCGCGCATCTCGAAGGGCTTCTCGAGGAATGGAATTCCCGGGCGCGACTCGGATTCCTGACCGATAATGTCGTCTGTGTAGCCCGACATCAGCAATATCTTGAGGTCGGGGATTTTCCTCTTAAGCAATGCCGAGAGAGCGACCCCGTTCATTTCCGGCATCACCACATCGATCAACGCGCCGTGGATCGGGGACGTGTAATCGCCGCACAACTCGTGTGCTTCCGATGAACCCGATGCCGCGATCACGGTGTAGCCTCCATCGCGGAGAACCTCCGACAACATGTCTCTCAAGTCCTCTTCATCCTCTACAACCAGGATCGTCTCAGTCCCGCGAGGCGCGTTCTCAATCGTGCCGCCTTCCGGCGTATCCAAGACGGTTTCGCGAGCATGTGGCCAGGACAGCTGAAATAGCGTTCCCTCGCCTGCCGTACTGAAGACTTCGATGGTGCCGCCGGTGCGCTCCATGATTTCGCGAGCCATCGAGAGGCCGATTCCAGTCCCCTTCCCTTCCTTAGTCGTAAAGAAAGGCTCAAAGATGTTCTCCAACGCTGCATCATCGATCCCGCAACCGGTGTCCCGAACTTCGAAGCGGACAGTCTTCCCGTCGTCTTCATTCAGCAGGTAGGTCTTAAGGGTCAGCGTACCGCCATCAGGCATGGCATCGCGCGCGTTCACGACGAGGTTGAGAACAATCTGCCGGACCTGTACCGGGTCGGCGTAGATGCTTAGTTCCCCCTCGCATAGTTGCAGATCAATGGCGATGTGTTCACCTACCAGACGCTGCACCATGCCAGAGAACCCGTTCAAGACTCTGTTCAAGTCCATCGCCCTCGGATGCCAGACCTGCCGACGCGTGAATGCAAGGAGCTGGCTCGTCATGACCGATGCCTGATCGGCGGCTTGACCAATCTGAAGCAGGCGCTCCCGCGACGGATGGTTCGAAGACATGCGCGTTAGAAGCATGTCCGCATTGCCTTTGATGATCGTCAGGAG
>JAUIJJ010000237.1 GCA_030431385.1 bacterium
TCGGTCAGAATCGTGGCGATCCGATTTGCTGCTTCGCTGCCGGGGCGCAGTGTGGTCAGGATCCGGCGCAACTCCTGAACAGAGTTGTCTTCGAGTCCCTGTGCGGCGGATTGGCGGGCTTGCTCGATGAGTGTTTGATAACGCTCAAGCTGCTGTTCGGCCTCGGCATCGACGATCTTCTGCTGCATTTCCTGCACACGTTCGTAGGAGGCGCCCACAGACTCGGCGTCTTCGAGCTGCTGGCGAGCCTTCATGAACTCACCTCGGCGGAGGAACTCTTCCGCGAGCTGAAGCTCGGCACTGCCGGGCGCGCTCTCGTTAATCTCGCGAATCCGGGATCGCGGTATCGTCAGGACACTGTCGATCGTGCGGATCGTCACGCGCTGCTCGGTCGAATCGACGATCTGGCCTTCGATTCGGTCGCCATTGTTTAGCAATATCTCTGCGCCCGGCAATATTGCCGCGAGGGATAGAAAAACACTCGGAAGGAATACGCGGGTGAGGCGTTTCCAGACTTGGGACATGTCGTTGTCACCCCGGGGGTCATAGAATATCGTAGGGCTGGCGAAAGAGGGGGATCGCCGGGGCCTTATGCCTTGAAAAGCATGGGGCGGAAGGCCTGAGATGTCAAGGTTCTGAGGCAAGAAATGTTGCATTCATGCAACATCCCGCTCCAACCCCTTAACAGTCATCCGACTCATTAGGATGCCCCTGCGGGTTGGGGGAAAAGCGAAAACGTTGGATTCTCACTAGAATGGGCAGGTTTTCAGGTCACTCATCTTTCCCTCCATGGCCCGGAGGCTTTCCAAACCCGCCGAGTCTTCCCGTCACTCAGGAAGATCGGAGCTGCGAATTCCCAAATCTTTCGCGTCACCTCACGAAGGCTAGGCGCATCCTGAACCAAGTTAGCTTTTCCCAGGAAAGCACTCCACTGGCGCGCTTTTGAATCATCGTCAGAGAAGTCATCAGAGAGTGGCAATGGCCGCTGAGAAGGCATTGTGGTCTTGCGCCGATCAAAAGTGCGTCTGACCGCTTCACTCAAAATCATCGAATCAAAGTCAAAGTGGTTTGCCAGAAACCAGATGTCGAAGAAGTCTTTAAGTCTGGTGTTTAAGCCTCCCAAGCTAACCACGGCTTCGAGCTTTTCAGCCACCACCAACTCCCGGCGATAGGCGAGAACAACCGGCGATTGGTCGCCGATGATGGAAGGGAAGAGGGCTGGTTCGGGGCTCGGTACTAATGCGTCCCCCACGCCGATGTCGACCTGGAGTGCAACGCGCATCGAGCCAAGTAGCGTCAGAATCTTGACGCGAACGCCGGAATAGAGTTTACTCCCCCCTAATGAGCTCTCCCGTCACCGAACCTGCTTGAAACGAGAGGCCGTCCTCTTCAACCACAACGCTGCAAATGTCTCGAAACATGGCGCTTACGGCTTCTGGACTCGGCTGGACGAGCCCCATCAGATCCAAGTCGCGCGTAGGGCGGGGGAGATCCACGCCCCACGTCAGAAAGACCATCGCCCCCTTTAGAATGAAGGTCTCCCGGTAGTCGGAGAGCTGTAGTCTCAGCAATAGCCGCTCGATCGCGTATCGCTGCACGAGGACATCGAAGCTCAGCGCGGAGACTCTGGACGCATTCAGCAGTCGGGCCCGGACCGACATCGCCTTCGCGCTCTTACCCCGATCGGTCACGCCAGTACCATTTCCAAGTAAGGGCGAATCAGTTTTTCCACCCGATCAATTCGCGCGAATTCAATGAGTTCATCGACTTCGAACTTTCGCTCTCGCCATCCCTCCCGCAGCGCTTCGAGCGCAACGTCGATCCCCACTAGCCGACGAAACTTAAAGCAGTCAGCGATGGTCTTAGAGGCTGAATATATCTGGATCGGAATTCCTCCGATTTCGTGCGTCTCGATCCCCGAATCGAAAGACTTGCCGCTCATCCGGACTATTCGAACAGGTACGTCATCGATCTTGACCGGGCCTTTGTTCCCCACTGCGAGCCACACGCGGTATCCCATCTGCGTGCCGATATCATGGAACTCCAGCGCGGAGAGGAGGCAAACGATCCCACCGGGAGCGCGAGCTGCCGCCTGACTCAGGGAGAACGACCCCGATGGCTTCCGGTCCGCCAGCGTGTACAGGCCCCGCCCGACCTTCAGCATGACTCCACCATCCACCAGCCGCCGAAGTATCTGGCCCGGGTTCGCGATGGTTGGAAAGTCGCGAGGACGCACGATCTCGCGTGACTCCGCGAGTGCGAGGATGTCTTTTGTGGCTGGTGAGGGCATATAATTCTTATACTCAAACTGCATATCGGTATAAGAATAATGAGGCACGCTCGGAAAAGCAAGCGGTAACTTCCGCTAAGCACTCCAATCGAACACACTACCGTTTGAAGTCAAAAATGGTACGGGGTCAGGGACTCGAACCCTGGACCAACAGGTTAAAAGCCTGCTGCTCTACCGACTGAGCTAACCCCGCACCGGAGCCGCGGGCGCGGCTAAGGGACGGAAAGTCAACTCATCTTCCCTTTCGCTGTCAAGGCTGGAGTCCCCAACACGCTCCATACTCGCCGACAACGCCCCGCATCGACCTTGACGGGGACCGCCAAACGGACCCAATCTTGCCTCGGCCTGCTGGTAACACAGCAAATCGGCCCAAAAGAGGTACACACACGCGTGCTTGGACTCATCCAGAACAACAACGACGGCAGTCTCAACAGAGACGCCGACCCCGCGCTGCTTGATCGCCTCAGCGTCGTCACCTTCTTCACCACGACACGCTGCAATGCGCGGTGCTCGACCTGTTTCTACTGGATGCACCTCAACGACGCGAACGAGAACGTCATGAACCTGGAGGAAATCGAGAAGGTCAGCCAGACCATGCCTCGGTTCAATCACCTCCTTTTCAGCGGCGGCGAGCCGGTCCTCCGCAAAGAGATCGTCGAGATCGCCAAGATCTTTCACAAGAACAACGGCATCATGTCCATCGACATGCCGAACAACGGACTCCTTCCCGGCAAGGCCGTGGAAGTCCTCACCGGATTCATGGACGCCATGCCCGATGTGCTCGTCACGCTCGGGCTGTCGCTCGACGGGCTTGAGGAAACTCACAATAAAATCCGAGGCATTCCAAACAACTGGAACAAGTCCATGGATACCCTCGCGCGGGTCGGTCAACTTCGCGAGGAGCGCATGGAAAAATGGCGCAAGGGCGAAGGGCCCAAACCCAACCTCCGCATCATGTCGCTGACCTGTATCAATAACCAAAACATCGAGGAAATCGAAGCACTCGCCAAGTACATGTTCGAGAAGGAGGAGGTCGACGGGATGATGTTCGAGGCGCTGCGCGGCACGCCAAAAGATCCCGACATGCGCCCTCCGACCCCCGCCCAATTCGACTACATGACCAAAATGTCGATGGAGATGAATTCGAAACTATACGAGCGCCGCTTCCCCGAACATCGCGCCCTGTGGCTCAGCTACATTCGCAACGTTTATCGCATGCAGCGCGAACACCTCACCGTCGGTCGCCTGCCCGGTACCTGCCAGGCCGGCATCAACCTCGCCGTCATTGAACCCGACGGCCGCGTGCGGATGTGCGAGTTGCTCGACGAAGTCGGCGATCTGCGTAAAGAGGGCCACGATTTTCAAAAAGTCTGGTTGGGCAAGAAAGCGGCTGAACAGCGGCGCTGGATCCGCGAGGCGCGATGCTCCTGCACCCACTGCGTCAACCTCGGCCACTCAATCGACGCCAGCAAAAAAATGAACCTCCGCCGAAAGATCGACGAGTTCGTGTTCCGCGACTAAATACGTTGTGTCTAGTTAGTATCTAACTGCTATACACATAGTAAGAGGTGCCCGTCAGTTGGGAGCGTTCGTTCAACGGATCAAAAGGTTTTTTGGCTACGGCGATCCGGTATTTCCCGATGGAATCGAAGCGTTCTTCTATTGGGAAGCTCGTAAGGCCCGCCGGACGACTGTACACATTGAACTCATTAGTGTCGTACTGGCTGTAATCTGTGGAGCTGTTTATCCACACCACTCCGGCGCACTCTGGCCAATACTCATCTGGACACTTCTCGCTGCTCCACTGATCGTCGGAATCATTAGCTTCACCTATCGCGAGCACCGGCTGAGCTGGATCCACGACAAGGGCGTATATGTTCATCTAGAATTGATACCGTCTCGCAAAAAGAAACGTCGCCGAAACTATAGAGAACAGATCGAAAGAAAACTAAAAGACTATTACACGTTCTTGGCCGGTAGATTGGTCTACTTGGCGACGCTGGCGTTCGTAGTGGGTTTCCTGCCTTCGCGCATGGAATTTGCGACCATGGTTTCATCTCAGCCTTCTAATCTATCAGTTCTCCTGACAATTCCCATTAGAATCTTCGGCCTCCTATTATATGCACATCTACTCTATCTTCCGATGCTTCTGATTTCCGCTATCGTGAATTCTATCCCGGAGGCGCTCATAAGATCCTTCGCGTCGACACAAACAGTTGAAGGCGATGAGCTTTCCACGGTCAGGAGGGCGGATGCGGAGACCAGTTGGGCATCCAGGAGCAGCGTCTCGAAGAGTAGGACAATCGAAACGACTCTGAATGTAGTCGAGCTATTCTATCGCATGGTGATGATACTGGCATGCGGCAGCCTGCTCTTCTTGAGTGGACCTCTCCTTGACTCGGTCGAATCGGATTGGCAATCAGGGGCATTCATCTTTTTCATCGTCATCCTGGCAGCAGCGATTTACGCGAGCATATGCCATTCCCTGCTGATGCTTCGGTCGTTTAAGATTCGACGGGGCGGAGTGCAGGCTTATTGGCTACGCTATCGCTTTCTCCTCTGTCGGGTGTGGGTCGGTACGTTCGCGCTTCTCGCTTTCTACTCTTTCATCTACTTTTTCGAGGAGGCGTATTGGGGCACAGACAGCACCGGTTCGAGTCTGATTTGGCTTCTACTTATCATAGCGATGAGCGTTATCATTCCTTGGAAGTTGAATAAATGGGGTTTTTTCTCCACAAAGAAACTCATTCTACAAATCACAGAGATAGAAAACACCCGCAAAGCAGCCGGCCATTGGGCGTTTAAGAGGGACTTGCGATAGCATGAACACGATCAGAGATATTCTTGTGTTCTTATTCCTCCCCGGTGCAGGTCCGTTTCCCGATGGTTTCGATGCGATTGAGCACTACGAGCAGCGACGTGCGCGCAAACCATACTATACACTCGTTGGGATATTCAGCCTGCTCGGTATTGTTGTCGGCTCGACGATGCCCGAACCGGCACTTGTAATCATCGTTTACATACTAATCTATTGGCTACTCTTTCCACCGGCACTTTTGATCGTGTTCTCTCTCCACTCCCGTGGAAGAGTGAGGGACCTTTACAATTCAGGTCAGTATCTACTACTGGAACAGATACCCGGAATCGGGAACAATCTACCCCGGAGATACATGCGATTGCTGCATCAGATTAGAAATTTTAGGGGAGCATGTAGTGCGCTCTTTCTTGTACCTGGCGTTCTCATCCCTATCCTTTTCAGGTGGGGGTTCGAAGGCTTGGCTCTATCTAGAATTACTCAGTCAGCGGATTCGCTGGTCGATACTGTGACAGGGTTTTTCGTGTGGCACACTCATTTTGTACTGATGCTGATCGTCGCTGGTCTTCCCGTAATGCTCGCTGTCATCTGTTTAGACAAACTACTCGGTGCGACCATCGCCAATTGGTCGCCGTTGACCGTCGTGGATGGCGCCACCACATACAAGGACGCCGACGCGCGGTGGCGCGAGATTCCAATGTTCTCGCCTAAGAAGGTGTTCAGGTCCATCATCGGCTTTTTGACGTGGTGCCTCATTGTAGTTTGGAGGGGTGCTATGATTGCTACCTGTGTGTGGATCGGTTTTCACGCTATCCAATTCGCATCTGATCTGGTCGCCGCATCTCACCAACCAGGCGCCAATCCCCTGATGGGCCCGGCGGTTGCGATGGCAACGATCATCATCGTGTTGGCGCTCGCGACTCAGGTCGCGCTTTTGATTAGCTATTCCCGGCTATTGAAGTTTGGTTTTCGCGGATACGCCGACAGGTTTTTCATCATGGGGAGGTTGATAGTGACCACAGTGGTCGTCATTGGCGTCTTCAGTGGTTTGCTGGGAATTTCCAAGCCGTTGTTCAACTCGGAGAGTGAAGGAATGTCAGTGCTTATCGGTTGGGGTCTCGGCCTCGCGGGCCTGTTGGGCTTCCTCTTCTTGCACCGAGCATTTCATCAGACTGCAATAAGGATGAAAGCACTCGAAGAACGCTACACCAAGAATCGGCCCCGACAGGTTGCAACAAAGTGAGTGTGGGAGTAAGGTATGTAAGTGGAGAGACGAAAGAGGCTAATGGTCGTCTCCTCGAGCTCCGCCGTAACGGGGCTCTTGTTGATCGGATCTGGTGTGAGCTTGTCTCCCGCAATAGGAAGCAACCATTCACCACAGTTGTACTTGCGAACGCTGCTCAGTGAAAGTGCGTAGCACTTTGGCATCA
>JAUIJJ010000238.1 GCA_030431385.1 bacterium
GGGCTGTCAGCAAGGCGAGGTGCGCGTAGCTGCCGGTGCGTAGACTCCCACACAGTCCGACGATGATAGGTTTACGTGATCGATTCGTGGTTTCGGACATTACTTCGCGTTGGCCCTGCGATCGTCCATGTTCGGGTGGACAGTGATGATTACCCCCTTCGTCCCATCGCCGAAGATGTCCGGGGCGCCGAGGACATCGTGACCGATAAAGGTCGCTTCGGTGGCATGAGAACGCGGGCGCTTGCTGAACTTGAACACAAAGGCGGTGCCGGCGGTTGGCTTCTTGGCCACGGCGTGAATCTGAGCGAAAGGAGCGAGCTTTCCTCGAGTCAGCTCACCGTCGCCAGTTCCGACACGATAGGTAATGTAGCCTCGTGTCGAGTACACCGTGTTCGCGATATGAAAGTCCCAAGGGAAGTCTTCGCGGAACGGTCCGTCGAGGATGTTCTTCTCGCGAGTAATCCAGTTATCCCAATCCTCGTCGAGGATCGAGATGACCTCGGGGTCGAACTCGATGAGGACCGAGAGGCCGTCGAGCATGCTCATTGCGCGGTTGTCGAGCATCAGGTCGATGGTGAACGGCTCGCCGACCACGATCCTCTTGTTTTCCGGACGCATGAAAATTCGAGCGCCGCCGATCTTGCCTCCGGGTGAATCGTAGATTCGCGGGTCGCTCAGCATCGCCTCCGCTTCTTTGGGGTCTTGCGGGAGAATCGTGACGTTCATGTTGAGCGTGCCGTCTCCCGGAGTGTCGGACTGACCGAGCAGATCGACGCCACCAGAATTGACGGTGGTGAACAGATCCTCGCGGTTTCCGAAGTCTAAACGAGTCCCAAAGGTGATCTGCTTTGCCTTCCACCTGACCTTTAGAAGCGGCGCGTCGTTGATCGCGAGCGGCTCGGCCAATTCGGCCTCGTAGAGAACGATACCAAGGAGCGGATCGACTTCGGCGACAGGGTTGCCACGAAGGTGATCTGAAATCGGTGAATCATTGATCGATACTGGTTCGAGGAAATCTGGTTCGTAGGAAATCAGAATCCGAAGTTGATCCATCGGGGCCATGTCTCGATTGTGCAGGGTCACGTTGGTCGTGAACTCGCTGCCGATGGTAACATTTAGATCGGATCGATCGCTCTGGTCTTCCGGGTGAAGAACGAGCATTCGTGAGTTCTCGTCGATGCTCATTGCAAACTCACCAAGCCCTGAGCCAGCTGGCTGGTTCTGGGTGGGCCTGCGGTCTCGGTCCGGTTCTGCAGATCGAGACCTCCCCCGACGGCGACGGTTTGAATTGTTGCCTTCCTGGTTTCCATTTCCGCCGCCGCGGTTCGCTTGCGCACCGCCTTGGGACTCGGTCGCAGGCTTTGCCACGGGCTGCTTTTCTTTCGCTTGTACTCCTGATGAGCCGCCACCCTTCGCATTTTGCGCGAGGACGGGCGAGCACAGAAACGTCGAGAGAGTTCCAATCAGGATGAATATGAATAGTTTGTTTCGAGTCATGTGGCTTTGCCTTGCGCGTTTCGCGCCAAGTTTTGCTCACCCATAAACTGCAGAGGGGAGGACTCCCTTGAAAGGGTGAATCTCGTAACTTTCAAACACTCCCTTAAGGAGGTAAGGGTCAGCTTCAATCTTCGCGCGAGCAACTTCCTCTGATTCGACGTCCACGATGAACAGGCTTCCCGCGAAGTCTGTGAGCGGGCCAGCGATCACCACCTTGCCTTCCGCGTCCCATTCCTGCCAGTGGTTCAGATGCTCTGGGCGGACGCCGGGGCGCTTCTCTTTCGAATCGGGTGTGTCGCGGCCAATGATGACGAAGAGCATCAGTGGGTCTCCTGTTTAGGGTTCTTCAGCAGGGCGCGTGCCCGCTGTTTCCAATCTTCATCGAGCGATTCGATCGTGAGCAATTCTTCAAGCTCCTCTGTCATCGCCTGCTTCAGATCCACCTTGGACCAGACCTGCTTGATTGTCCAGTGGGGATACGGTCGCTTTTGTAGAACCAGTTTGGCTCCCGGCGCGACCTCACCTTCCTGCTCAACGCTCATGTAAAAACCGGTCTGGTGAGTCTTGCGGACGTGGCCCTGGAATCCTGGGGTTCTCCACCATGCGGCCAGCGTACCGCAGGGTACGCGGGGGCCGGTGACGCAAAATGTGGCGGAGCCAGCAGCCCAGACATCACCGAGACAGGCGTCGTTCTCTAATAGTCCCTGCGTCGAGAAGTTCTCGCCGAAAGAACCAAACGGCATGTCGTTACCGGTGAACTCGATCCACTCGGGATAGTATTCTCTCGGATAGACGCAGATCGCCTTGAACGGGCCGCCGTGGTACTTCGTTTCGATCTGAGTGTCGCCGATCAGCCCAAGCTTGCGGGCTTCTGCGGTACCTTCGGCGGGGACCTTGCCAATCGCGGAAAGACGGTCCGAGCCGGGGAGCTTCTGCGGTTTTCCGGTGTGAACTGAAACGATCGTTGCTTCCATGAATCCCCTCTCGCAAAAGCTGCGGGGAGGCTCGCGAGATGGCTGAGGTGGGTCAATGACTACGGGGGAATTGCCCGGCTCGACCTCTTACGATTTCCGAGATGGAAGCCAGCCTTCGGCCTGATACCATTCGATGGTTTGCTTCATTCCGTCGGTGAGGTTCCACTTAGGTTTCCACCCAAGCTCGCGCTGGATGCGCTCGGGGTCACAGATCCAGTTAAAGGCTTTCATCTCCGCCAGCTTGTCGCGCCCGAGAGGCGTGAGCGGCTTTCCGGCGACGCGACTCGCGCCGTCGATGGCCGTCGCAAGGCAGGTCGCCACGAACATGGGAAGCGGAATGGTTCGGAGGTTCTTCCCAAGGACTTCCGCAGCGAGCTTCATAATCTCGTCGAATGACCACGAAGTGGGGTCCGTCACGTAGTAAGTTCTCCCGTTGGCGCTCTCGCGCGTTCCCGCCAATAGCAGCGCTTCGACCACATCGTCGACGTGGGTCATCTGAACGTTGACGCCCTTGCCGAAGCGGAAGGCGAGGCCGGTGCTTTGTAGCATCTTTAGGAGATCGTAGATTTGGTGTTCGCGCGGTCCGTAGATCGCGCCCGGGCGAAGGATCGTCCAGTCGCAGGCGGGCGGCGCGTTCTCGCGCACGACGCGCTCAGCGGCGAGCTTGCTTCGACCGTACTCACTCACCGGATCGTCGTCGTGTTCTTCGGTTCGAGGTGCGCGGCGATTCACTGCGGGACCGCCAGCAGCGAGGCTTGATAGCAACACCAGCTTGCCGCCGTAGTCAGCTCGCTCGAGTCCGCCGACGAGCGCTTTTGTACCTCGCGTATTGACGTCGAAGAATGTCCGGTGGCGATAGGTACGCGTGATCGCGGCGAGATGAAAGAATACGTCTGTGTCTTCGGCATACCGGGCGAACAAGTTTACGGCGTCGAGTGTGCCCTCGACGATTTTGGCGCCGGCCTTTTCCAGCAGTGCCGTATTGCTGGTGGCGCGCACGAGGGCGCGGACCTCATGGCCATCGGCAATGAGCCGCTCGCAGAGGTGTCCGCCCACAAAGCCGCTCGCACCGGTCACGAAGCACCGAAGTGGCGCGCCTTCGCGCTTGTAGTTTGTGTCGGAGCTAGTTGGAATCAAGTTTCTCTCTGAGCTCTTCGGAGGATGAAATCGGTTGCTGGCAGGCGTAGTTGCTGCACACGTAGGCTGTTGGTTTTCCGCTGATTGAGGTCTGATGCTCAAGGTACGGCGCGAGGGCAACGAGTTCCTCGGCACCGGAATCCGGGCGGTGTACCAGGATCGCATTGGGAAGAAACCTCGTCCGCACCTCAGAGAGCATCTCTCTCAACTCAACCTGATCACCAGCAAGCACGATTTCTTGAGATGGCCCGATCAAGAAGTCCAGAGCCATCAGTGACACGCTGAATTGTGAGGGGGCTTTTTCCAAAACGGCAGAAAATGCCTTCAGAACTCCCTCGCCGATTTCCTCGAATCGTGTGTTAGCGGTCATTCTCCCCAAGCGCAGCAGTGTATAGGCGGCGACAGAATTGCCCGACGGCGTCGCGCCGTCGTAGGCCTCCTTCGAGCGAATGATCAGCTCCTCGCTATCATCGGCAGTGAGGAAGAAACCGCCGTGTTGGTCGTCGTGGAAGTGGTCGATCATGGTCTCTGCGAGCTCGTTGGCCGCAGTCAGCCAACGGACTTCGAGCGTCGCTTCATAGAGCTCGATCAACCCCCAGATGACAAACGCGTAGTCCTCCAAGTGCGCGGGGAGGCCCGCCTGGCCGGTCCGCCAACGCTTCAGCAACCGTCCGTCGGGATGACGGAGTGTCGTCAGAACAAAGTCGGCCGCGCGACGCGCCGCTTCCTTGAATTCATCGGAGCCGAACGCCTTCGCGCCCTTGGCAAAGGCTGCGATCATCAGACCATTCCAGTCGGTCAGCACCTTGTCATCCTTGAGCGGATGGATGCGCTTCTCGCGTTCGAGGAAGAGTTTCTTGCGGGATGCCGCCAGTCGGCGCCTGAGCTCGCTGAGCTCGATGCCGAGCTCAGCCGCTGAATCGGCGAGGGGCTTTGTCAGGTGAGGGATGTTGGTTTCCATCTTTTGTCCCGTGGCTTCCTCTCGGAAATTCCCGTCGGGTTGGAAATTGTAAACGGTCGTGTATAAATTACCTTCCTCAGGACCGAGGATCGCATTCACCTCTTCCTCACTCCAAACGTAGAACTTACCTTCCTCGCCCTCGCTGTCGGCGTCCTCTGCGGAATAGAAGCCGCCCTCGGGAGATGTCATATCGCGCAGGACATAGCCGAAAGTGTCGCGCGCTGTCATGGCGTAGAACTCTTCACCCGTGACTTGGAATGCTTCGATATAGGCCATGGCATTGAGCGCCTGGTCGTAGAGCATTTTCTCGAAGTGGGGGAGCAGCCATCGGTCGTCGGTGGCGTAGCGATGAAAGCCGTGGCCGACGTGGTCGAAAATCCCGCCACTGCGCATGGCGCGTAGGGTCACCTCGACCATGTGGCGCGCTTCCTCGCTGCCGGTTCGCTTCCAATAGCGAAGCAGCAGCATGAAGTTGTGAGCGACGGGGAACTTGTGGCGGCCCTCGAAACCTCCGAAGGTGCTGTCAAAGCGCTCTTCAAACTGCTGAAACGCTTTGTGCAGAGTCTCCTCGCCGATCTTGCCGCCGCCGAAAGATTGAGTGAGTTTTCCAAGTTCCTCCGTCATGACATCGGCAGACTCGGTGATTTTCTCACGCTCGGTCTCCCACATTTGGCCGAAGTATGGAACCAACTCGGTCATACCCGGGCGTCCCCGTCCGCCGCCTTTGGGGAAGTATGTGCCCGCGAAGAAAGGTTTCTTGTCCGGCGTGAGGAGTACCGTCATTGGCCAACCGCCTTGCCCGGTGTAAGCCATCGTCACCGCCATGTAGACCTGATCGATATCGGGGCGTTCCTCGCGGTCGACTTTGATCGGGATGAAGTACTTGTTCAGGAGCGCGGCTACATCCTTGTCCTCGAAGGACTCGTGCTCCATGACGTGGCACCAGTGACAAGTTGAGTACCCGATAGAAAGGAAGACCGGTTTGTTTTCTGCGGCGGCTGCCGCGAATGACTCCTTTGACCAAGGGCGCCAATCTACGGGATTCCCGGCGTGTTGGAGGAGGTACGGGCTCTGCTCGAAGACCAGACGATTCCAATCTGCGCCTCCGTCTTCTGCGAGCTTCTCGATTTCCTCGGGGGTCGGTATGTTGAGGGTAGATTTGTTGTGTTCGCCTGCCATGGGTGCGCCAAGCCTTTCCAATGTCTAGTACTACCCTGTGCTCCGAGGCCCGTACCCGGACAACTCAATTCGGTTTTCCCACGTCATGGCGGGCCACCGTAGCAATTGACGACGAACATTTTCAAAGGGTAGGCGTTCGTTTGGTCGGTGGAGTACATCAGATCAGCGACCGAATACTATTCGAGGCACTCTTAACACAATGGAATCAAACGATGCGAAGCAAGTCGGCCGGAACTCGCCCTGCCCGTGCGGAAGCGGCAAGAAGTTCAAGGAGTGCTGTCTCTCACGGGAGACGGGCAAAGCGATTACTTCCTCGGACAAGCTCAAGTGGGTAGGGGTCGTCGTTGTCATTCTCGTGATTGGTGCCGGCTACGCGATGCTTAGCCAGCCCGCACCCGAGGTCGGCCCGAACTACAGCCCCGTTGCTGCCCCCACGACGGCTCCCGGTGCTCAGGCTCAAGGCGCTTCGACTCCTCAACCCTATGAATACAACGCGCTCACCAACCAGCACTGGGACCCCGACCATGGTCACTGGCATCAGGGTCCGCCACCAGCGCAGGCGGGGGCCAACGCCCAGCCCCAAGTTCAGCTTCCTCCGCCTTCCGTTCAACAGCAGCCGCAAGCTCAGGCAGCCCCGGCAGCCGCTGACCAACCTGAGCCTTACGAGTACAACCCAGCTACAAACCAACACTGGGATCCCGGGCACGGACATTGGCA
>JAUIJJ010000239.1 GCA_030431385.1 bacterium
GCAATCCCAAGTGATCTCGATGCCGGTTGCCTGATTGCGCAGGTCTTCCGCCGGGCGACAGTCCCAGGCGTCGAAGGTCGGCCGACCGTTCCAGACCGAGAGCCTCCCGCGAATCTGCAGGACTTGGTCCGCTTCGAGGAGAGCGCGGTTCGTGCCGTAGCTCTTCGAGAAAAACTTCGCCTCGAACGAACCTTCCATGTCTTCCAGTGAGACAATCGCCCAGGGGTTTCCGTTGCGATCGGTGCGAACCATCACGCTCGTAATGCAGCCGAACATGTGAATCTCGCGCGAATCATCGCCAGAAAGTGCAGCCGCGATCTCCTCGACCTGGCTCGAGCGGACGTGATTGAAGGAACTCATTTCTACGCGATAGCGATTGAGAGGGTGCTCGGAGAGGTAGAATCCGAGGAACTCTTTCTCGTAGTTCGCGCGCGTTTTTTGGTCCCAATCCGGGGTGTTGGGAATCGGTGTTTCTTCAAAGTGACTGCTCTCGTCTTCGCCGCCCAGATCGAAGAGGTCCGGGCCATCGTCGGCCTGCGCTTGGTGCGCGAGCTCGATCATTTCAGGCAACACATCTGAAAGCGCGGCGCGGTTGGGGTGGAGCGAATCGAATCCGCCCACCTTGATCAACGCGTCGATCATGCGAGAGTTCATGGCCTCGGTGGGCACGCGCATCATGAAGTCTTGGAAAGAAACAAACGGCCCTTCGGCGTCGCGTTCAGCGATGATCGCGTCGACGAGTTTCGAGCCCACACCCTTCACCGCGCCCATCGCGTACCAGACCTTGTCGCCGTCGGGGTTGAAGTAGTTGAGCGATTTGTTCACATCGACGGGGAGGACTTCCAAGCCGATTTCGCGAGAGTTGCTGACGTACTTCGCGAGGTTGTCGGAGTTGCCGCCGATTTCATTGGTGAGTAGGGCTGCCTGAAAATAGTCGGGATAGTGAGCGCGCAGATATGCCGTTTGGAATGTGATCACAGCATACGCGGCGGAGTGTGATTTGTTAAATCCGTAGCCGGCGAAGGTGACGATCTGATCCCAGATGTGCTTGGAGAGATCGCGGCTGATGTTGTGCTTTTTCTCCGCACCGTCGATGAACTTCTTCTCCATCTTGTCCATGACTTCTTTTTGCTTCTTACCCATGGCCTTGCGGAGCACGTCTGCCTCGCCGCGGGTGAAGCCGCACATGTCAATCGACACGCGCATGACCTGTTCTTGGTAAAGAAAGATGCCGTAGGACTCGCCGAGGATCGGCTCGAGGACTTCGTGGTCGTAGCGCACTTCCTCTTCGCCGTGTTTCCTCTTCACATACATCATGTGCATGTTGGCCTTGAGCGGGCCGGGTCGGTAGAGCGCGAGGAGGGCGGTGAGGTCGGCGAACTCCGTCGGCTTGAGCGCCTTGACCAAGGCGGTCATGCCACTCGATTCCAGCTGGAACACGCCAGCGGTCTGGCCGCGATCTAGGTTCAGGTAAGTCAGCTCATCGACGTAGTTAAGAGCATCCCAATCGACGGTGATGTCCAACCGCTCGGCGAGCCAATCCTCTACGCGCTTGATGATCGTGAGGTTCTTGATGCCGAGGAAGTCCATCTTCAACAGGCCGAGTTCTTCGACCTCGGTCATGTTGAACTGGGTGGCGGCGCTTTCTTCTTTCGGCGACTTGTAAAGTGGGATGTAGTTGGTGAGATCCTGGTCGCCGATCACGACTCCGGCCGCGTGCGTCGAGGCGTGGCGCACCATACCTTCGATGCGGCTGGCGTAGCCGAAGAGCTTCTTCGCGTCGGGGTCGGAGTCGATCAACTGGCGCAGATCGCCGTTCTCTTTCAGCGCGGATTCGAGGTTCGACTTCGGGCCTTCGGGGATCATCTTCGCGATGCGGTCGACCTGCTTGAGCTCCATGCCGAGCGCGCGGCCAACGTCGCGGACCGCAGCCTTCGCCTTCATGGTTCCGAAGGTAACGATCTGCGCGACGCTCTTCTCACCGTACTTGCGCCGGACGTACTCAATGACCTCGCCGCGTCGCTCGTCGCTGAAGTCGATGTCGATATCCGGCATGGAAACGCGGTCGGGGTTCAGGAATCGCTCGAAGAGGAGACCGTGTTCCAGCGGGCACAGCTGCGTGATCTGCAAGCAATAGGCGACGGCGGAACCGGCGGCACTGCCGCGCCCCGGGCCGACTGGGATCCCGTTCTTCCGCGCCCAGTCGATGAAATCCGCGACGATGAGGAAGTATCCCTCAAACCCCATGTTGAGGATCACATCCAACTCGAACTCGATGCGCTCTGAGATGGCCTTGTCCGTATCGATGCGCGAGCCGTAGCGCATCTTCGCGCCTTCCCAGACGCTCCTCTTCAGGTACTCGCGCTCGGTCAGCCCATCGGGGCAGGAAAACTTCGGAAGGTGATAACTCTTCTCCGGGAGCGCGAAGTCGGAACACATTTCCGCGACGAGGCGCGTGTTCGTGATGGAGTCGGGGACATGGCGAAAAATGTGCGCCATTTCTTCTGGCGATTTGACGTAGAACTCGTCGTGGTCGAAGCGAAAGCGCGTCTTGTCCGCAACGCAGGAACCGGTCTGGACGCAAAGTAGTACGTCGTGCATGTCGGCATCTTCGCGTTTCAGGTAATGGCAATCGTTGGTCGCGATGATTCGAAGGCCCTGGTCCTGCGCGATCTTGATGACGCCCTCGTTCACGGTGTGTTGGTCGTGGATTCCGTGGTCTTGGATCTCGACGAAAAAGCGGTCCTTGCCGAACATCTCCGTGAATCGGCCGGTGTACTCCGCCGCCAATCGATCATTCTTGGCGACAATGGACTGAGGGATTAACCCGGCGAGACAGGACGTCGTGGCGATCACGCCTTCTGTATATTTTTCGAGCGACTCAAAATCGATGCGCGGCTTGTAGTAGTAGCCCTCAGTGTAGCCGATGGAGGAGAGCTTCATAATGTTTTGGTAGCCGGTATAGTTCTGTGCGAGGAGGAGCAGGTGGTGGGTTTTCTTCTGCTCGCCAGCGCCCCGCGCGGTGCGGTCGCCGGATGTGATGTAGACCTCACAGCCGACAATCGGCTGGATTTTGGCCTCTGTGGCCTTGGTGTAAAAGTCGTAGCAGCCAAACATCGCGCCGTGATCCGTGAGCGCGACGGCGGGCATGCCGAGTTCCTTTACATAGTTGATCAGCGGGCCGATTCGGTTCGCGCCGTCCAACAATGAGTACTCGGAATGAACGTGAAGATGGACGAAGTCTGACGGTGAAATCGCCATCGGAAGGGGAGCCTCTGCGGGTGAGAATCACGGGAAAAGCGGTACACGCTCACCGCCACCGGACGACGACGCTGGCACGGCCGAATCGCTTCGGGCAAGCTCAGAGTTCCGGGTAAATTTGCCTTGCATGGGAGCGATTGCGGGATGAGCGGGGGAGCGCGTCGACGGGCAATTGGTCCAGTGGAATCCAGCGCATTCCAAGGTAAGAAACGCTGAGGCGGCGTTCGTCGTCGGCGACGTTGAGGCTCTTTGGCGTGCGCGACCATTGGGCTTCCAATTCGACCACGTTGTATCCGATGTGGACATCACCCGGCTCCAAAAGCGGTATGCGCGCGTAGCCGTATTCTCCGGGAAGCTCGCGCCAAACGCCCGCAACGCGACCGTTCACACGGAACACAACCGGGTTGAAGGGAGTGAAGTCCCCGCCTATAGTTCCGAGGTGCAGCTCTAACACTCCCGGTCCGGTATCATTCATTGTGAAGCCGACAGCCATGTACTTCTCGCGACCCCAAACGTGGTCCTCACTCTCGACGTTCCACCCTGCGGCCAGATTCAGCAGGTGAGACTGGCGGCCTTCCGGCGCATTGTTGATCGTGTCGGGAATTGGTGAGCTAATATACACAATGGCCTGAATGGAAATCACTACTAACACGAAGGCTCCCGCCAGCAATGGTAGGTACTTAATCGTCGGGTGGGCGGCTGGTTCCTCAGATTCAATTGAGCGGCTGCAATTCGCCGCAGCTGGTATCAGTGCCGCCAACAAAATGCCGTGGGAGTACCAATGGAAGAACCAGACCATCGGTCCGCAGGAAACAAGGATCAGCCCGGAAAGCGCAAACATCCGCAGCCGTTCGGAGGCATCACTTGTTGTCGCGATGATCCTTGCGCAATACGCCAACCCGGCCAACGCGCACAGATAAATAGGCCAACGCAATCCGAGGAAATCCCCGAAAGCATGAATTGAAGGAAAGCGGTGCGCGCCAATCTCCTGCTGATTTGCCGCACCATTGAAAATACTACCAAGTATTCCCGTACCCATCGATTCCCACTGTAGGTTGAAGGGTCCAAAAGTGATCGCCGGAATTGAGAAGAGGACGACTAGCAAGAGTGGGAACTGTTTGTTTTGATGGTTTCTCGTTTCATTGTATAGATACGCAATGAGCGCGGGAACCATGAGAAACCAACCAGCATTCATGGCCGCGAGCAACCCCGCAACAAACGCAGTCATCAGCCACCATCGCATGGCAAGCGTCAGGCCGAGCGCGGCGATCAGGGGCCACAGCGGTGCGGTCGGTCCCCATTGAAGAAAGTCGGTTGTCCGAAAGCTAATCAACCAACCCGCGCCGCCAACGATTAGCGCCGCCTGCGCGATGAGATGCCAAATCGGATCGCGGCGGGCGAACTCGCTTTGCGAGAGTCTCAGCGCGGATGCTGCCAGCAATGCGGCGAGAAATGCGACGGCGCCAAAGCCGGCAAATCGCCAATCGAAACCCCACGCCCTCGCCAGCGCGTAGGGTATTGCGAGTGCAATTGGGAACGCGTTTGTTTCGTCGTAACCAATTCGCGGGTAGGGTTCACTATATAGTAACTGTTCCGTGCCAATCCGCGACGCGACTTGTGTGAGCAATCCCAATTGCGCGCTTTCACGGGGAACGACTGGCGAGTTGAAAATCTTGTTCAGGTCGTTCTGGCAAAGCCACATTGCGCAAAGCGTGATAGCGATCGCGGAAACGATTCCAACAATTGCAGTAGGTAACTTCTGCGGGCTTTGGGAGAATTCGTGCTCGGTGCTCTTGCGCAATAGCGGCAGGTGTCCGGCAATGATGAGTGCCATGATCAACCAACCGAAGGGCGAGCCGGCCGGTGAGAACTCCTCCGTCCACGCGAGGAGGAAGATGCCTGCCGTCGTGGCCAGGGCGGCGATGGAAAGCGACTTGATTATGCTCATCGGTCCGCCGCCCAATACCCGCGAAGGTCCGCTTCAAAGCGTCGGATATGATCGTAGTCCGCCCGCTCGATCGCGGCTTCGCGATCCTTGCCTTGGTTTCTATACTGGCGAATGATGTGGGAAAATTCGTACCAGCGATAGCGCGTCCCCCGCGCCTGATCATCGATTTGTAGCCCGAGATGGGCCGCTGCCCAAATCGCCAGAAACACAAAGGGGAGTGCGGGGTTTGCAAACCGGCGCGACCACACAATCGCGAATGCGCCGCCGCTCAAAATCGCGAACAGGGAATGAAGCATGAGTCTATCGAGGCCGGTTGTTCGGAATAGCATTGCATGGATGATGAGTAGCAACAGCGCGAGCACCAAACCTCTCGGCAGCCTGCCGATGGCCAGCAGGGTGATCAGTGCAGCGAAGCCCAGCGGCAGCGTCGCGTCTGAAGCGAGAGTCGTCAGCGGAATCAGACCGAATCGCCGCGCCGCGTAATCGGAACTAAACGTGCCCGCGACGTCGCGCGCACCGAAGAACTCGCGCAGCTTTCTTTCCATCACCCGCGGAATCGCCGCCCTGTATTCGTCCCGTTGCAGTGTCGTGCGGAGGACCGACAGGAATCGGCCCTCGCCGGCTTCCATGGTGAGTCGGTCGACTGGCAACGCGTCATCGAGCGTGGCTCGCGGGTGCACAGTAGCCGCGAAATCCCATGCAGGGAGCGCGACGACCGGCGCGGTGGCGGAGTCCGCCGCAGAGTTTCTCCCCATGAGCGCGATCGCGCCGAGGGCGACTGGGATCAGAAGCCCTGCCACGGCCTTGCCGCTCGGGCGAACCTTCCAGCCGGCGAATGCCAACGCGGTGGCCGGAACGCCCCACCAGAAAAACGGTCTGAGCCAAACTCCGACTGCGATCACGATGCCGACGAGCGCCCATTCTGCGGGATTCGTCGGATCGTCCTTCGCCCGCCAGAGCGTGTAAAGGAATGCGGTGAACGCCAGAGCCTCCCAGAACCACGGACCCGGAAGGAGCGCTGCCAGGGTGAGCGATTGCTGGATCATCGTGAAGACCCCGGCGAGCGCACCGGCGCGCCGGTCCTCGAAGATGCGCGCGGCGGCGCCAGCCGCGAGCACGGCGATCAGGCCCGCACCGAGCAGCGCCGCCAATTGGTAGAGCGCGAGACTCTGCGTGAGGCCGAAACTGAGCGCCATGAGGT
>JAUIJJ010000240.1 GCA_030431385.1 bacterium
TTTGAGGATCCGGATCTCTGTGCTGGTCATAGTATTTAATGACTTCAGCAGATTTTGAATGTCTAATGATTCGTAGGCATTGAAAATCCCTGCCTCATGAAGATTTTTCAGGCTCTTTGGAACTTTTTCATCTACGACGCTCGCCATTTCTCCTCGTACGATATCGATAAAGTCCTTCCTCACAACATAACCCTGCAGTGCGACAACTGTCCCGCTCACGCACAAGGTCAATCCGACGGATCGGAGCGAAAACTGAAGCCACTCCTTTCCTACGTAATATGAAACCCAATGGAAGAAAATTCCGGATAGGAAAACCAGTCCGATAGAAATGATACTTCTCAAGTGGTGAGTTTCTCTAACATCGCGAATCATCATGAGTCTTCCTCCTCTAACTATAATACGGAGCAGATGAGAAAGCATTCAAGACAAAACTGGAAAATTACCTCGCAGGATACAGCTTTTCCCACGTGTTCTGGATAGGCGAGAACTCGTTTTCGATGCGGTCGGCGACTCGCAGGAGCACGAGGTCTCCGACCTCGATTCGTGCCTCGACCGTCCAGTTTTGCAGATCCGCGTTCGGGGTCCGTCTCCTGTCGTAGAGGAGAAAGCTCGAATCCGGATAGCGCGGCGCAGCGTCTGGTATCAGCGACCGATTAGTGTAATAGGCAAAGTCTAGCCCCTGTTCCAGCGAGGGCACGTCGAAGCGCGTTGAATCGAATGTGTGGTCGAGAGTCTCGAAGCGGTGGTCGAACTGATCCGGAGACACTCCCCATTCCTTAATGAGCGCATCCGCCGCGTCGCGTTGAACTCCCCAATCGAAAGTTTCGTGGAGGCTGTATTTGAAGCTCCGCCCAATGTTGCTGCCGGTCTTGAGGTAGGCCCAACAGACGAAAAGTTGCAGCGCACATAGGATCACGCAACCGGCGACGATCACGCTCTGCGCGGGTTTGGAAAAACGTCCGGCGACCTGATAAGCCCAGCGGAAAAACAGCGCCTCGACGATGAACGGAAGTGGATAGAGCACGAAGAAGTACCGCACCGCCCCCACGCCAATCTGTTCGTCGTTGTCGATCGTGATCATGGTTGAGGAAAACAGAGTCGGCAGGATGACGACGGCAAAAGCGACGGGAAAGAAGAGCGACTTTAGCCTCGGCGACACGGAGTTTTCGTCACCCCCTGACGTTGGTTCGATCAGGCGATTCGATACAGCTATCCATACCAACAAGCCTAGCGTACCGACGAGCATGAGCGCGAGCGGCCACCTGAGAGAGTTCAGCAGAAACGCAATGCGCGTCGCCCAGCCGGGGAGGACCTGCGGGCCGAATTCGCCCAGCAGCGCGAGGTAGCTAAACGATCCCGTGTCGAGCCGGCGGTCGTAAAAAACAGGCGAAACAGCAACCTGAAATGCCTTCATCGCGCCCTTGTTCAGGCTCACGACTCGCGAATCATCCTTGGCCGGTATGATCGCACCATTGGCAGTCGTAAGTGTTGTCGGCGGATCGAAAAGCAATCGTGTATTCTGGAACCCTGTTCCCAGCTCGCCCATGATGTATGGGAGGAAAACGAGCACGAAGCAACCAAGCGCGAGTGCCGCTGACTTTTTGGTGATCGGTGGCCGATAAATCGCTGCGCACGCGCCCGTCAAAACCAGCAACAACGCTGCCGACAAGTGAACCTGAAACATCAGTGCTACGGAAAGCCCGACGAGCCAAAGCCGCCTCGTGCGGCGCTGGAAAATCCAGTCGAGCAATGACCAATAGAAGAGCGTCGAGAGCGGAAAGATGTAACTTGGGTTCCAAAGATACCTGAGCGCCAGCATCGCGAGGGGGAACGTCGCGAACAGCGCCGCCGCCGCCAATCCCGTGCGCTCGCTGAAATGCTCGCGGCCTATCAAAAAAGTGAGCCAAATCCCCCCTGCGTGCAGCAACGCCAGCCACACGAGTAACCCTCGCGGGTCGTAGGTGATCGCCAGCGGCGGCAACTGGAGCAGGTACAACCCCGGCCCCCAGGTGTATCCACCCTTCGTTAGCTCGGAACCGTAATGGGTGAAACGGTCGCCTTCTAAAATCAATACAGAACGCCAAACATCCCTCTCGGCGTGGATGTTAAAATACAACGTATCGGGATAAAGAACCCGAACGGCAAACCCGATCAGCACCACAAAGAGCGCCAGCGCGGGAATCAATCGGTCAGATTTGAAGAAGTGGCTCGGCGTCGAGTCGTACATTAAGCGCTCCGTAAAGTTCAGCGCCACAAAAAGGCAACAGCCACCCGCTCACGGGCAAGGACTGTTGCGTGATAGCCTTCCGATAACAGAAATGCCTGTCGGGGACTGACTACAGACGAGATCGCACGATCTTACGTACTACTCGTAGACAAACCAACTCCCTGCCGCCACCGGCGCCTGAAACTCGAACTCGAACATGAGGATCGTATCCTCCGCTGCTGAATAGCTGTTTACGAGTCTCTCCGTGATTTCGGAATGGTCGGTGGGAGCTTCCGCTGGGCAGCAATCGAAGGGGAAGTTGCTCAGTTGATTGGAGACCAGTGAATTGGTCGCGAACCAGCGGTCGTTGACGTTTAGGATCTCGGTGGAGTTGACTTCGAAACCGTCGCCAGATTTGAGATTGGGGAGTCGATTCATCGGGTCGAACAGCAGACCGTCGGCGGAATAGTAGACTTCCGTGGAGAGTGGAATCGGCTCCCAATCGACGTTTGTTTCGACATCGGCTGGAACCTGTCCGTGTCGTGAAACAAAGAGATAGAATCCGTCATCGGTGACTTCAACGTTGGGGTTTTCATAGTCGACGAAGTAGCGCGAGGGAAACGTCTCGCCGACGTTAACTTTACGAAAGACGGGACCAGATACCTCGCCGCTGTCGGGCCAACTTGTCAGGCTGTCGGAAACTCTCATGCGAACTTCGGAAACAAACTCGCCGAGTCCCGAATCGAACGGGTCGGCGCTGTAGTAGTTGTAGAATCGCAGTCCCTCTGAAGTGTCGACCTTCGCGATGTTGAAGTCACGGTAGCCGGTCGCGAGCCCCGCCGGTGGCGTGAACAGCGGTTCGATGACAGCTGTGCCGGGGTTGGGGTCGAACTCCACCCAGGCACTCGGGCCCGCCGCGCCGGTCGTCGACGTCGCGAGATAGCAACTCAACTCGGTTGCTGGATCGGCCCCGGGCGCAGGCGCTGGGAAAAACAGGTAGTAAGTGCCCTCGTGCTCGATGCAATCCGGTGCCCAGATGTGCGGGTGCGCATCGATGGTATCGCCTCGCCAATACCCGCCTTCGAAATTCGGTGTGGTAGGGTTCGTGGTGACATCGCTTGGCATCTCTACGAAGTTGATGGCTTCAAAGAAACCCCGATAGTTTCGATTGGTTTCCATCGCGAGGAGTAGCACGTGGTCCGTACCGACTTGGACGATCCCGTGTTCGGCGTTTTGCCACATCCCGTACTCGGGATCCACCACCGAGCCGACGACTGACCAGCCCGGTTTCAGACCGGTCAATGTGTCGGCGCTGGCGTTTGGATAGTAGATCGGTTCTTGGTTAGTGATTCCCACTGGTGCGGGAACCAACGGCTGTGCGTGTACTGACGCGACCGTCAGTACACACGCAATAGTCGTGATCGCGCATTTCTTCATGATAGAATAAATGTCGCCTCCGTAACAATTATCACAAGTACCGGCAGTATTACCGATGTTCTCGATGAGTGTGGGACGTCCTGTTCGTGCCGTCAACGATGTGCCGGAAATGTCAGTGCGCCTGCCAGCCTGAAACGGAGCTCGGGGCAAGGTTGTTGATGTGGTAAACCGCGCCATTCACGCCGACGTAAAGTTCGCCATCGTTACCTTCACCAAAGGTGTAAAGGTCTGCGCCGGCATTAGAGATGAGCATGTGCTGTTGGTCCGCCACTGGATCGTAGGCCATGATCCAGCGCGCGCAGTTATCTCCGTAAACGTACATGCCCTCCATCGCGGCGTTGTCGGTCCCTCGATAGACGTATCCACCGGTCACTGCGCAAGTCCCACTAACATGAGTGGCGTACTCGAACTCTGGTGCGGTCAGCGAGCTATCATTGCAGGCGGGAATGCCGCCTCCACAGCCGCTAGTGCCGTAACAATTCGTGCCTTCCATAATCTTCCAGCCATAGTTCGCTCCGCCTGAGTCAGGGGCGAGGGTACGGTTCACTTCCTCACGCGAGCCCTGGCCGACATCACCGATCCAAAGATCACCTGTGGTCTTGTCGAAGGAGAAGCGCCACGGATTGCGCAGGCCGGTCGCCCAGATTTCGTCGAGCACACCGGCATCACCGACAAAGGGGTTTCCGGCGGGGATGCCGTAGAATGGTGAGCTCCCGACGTTTTGGTCAACGTCCAAGCGCAGCATTTTGCCATGCAACGTCGAACCGTCCTGTGCTCGACATCCCGGGTCACCGCCCGAGCCACCGTCGCCCATGCCGACGTAAAGAAACCCATCCGGCCCGAACTGAATCTTTCCGCCATTGTGATTCGTGAATGGTTGTGTGATCGTCAGTAGAATCGCCTCTGAGGTATCATCAGCGACGTTGGGATCGGCGGTCACTTCAAAGCGAGACACCACTGTGTCGCCGCTGTTGTTCGTGTAGTTTACAAAGAAGTAGTCGCTGGTCGAACCGTAGCCCGGATGGAAAGCGAGGCCGAGCAGGCCCTGCTCGAAACCGGAAGAGCCCACGCGCGCGTCGATATCAAGAAATGGCGTCGGCAGCAATGATCCGCTGTCATCGACGATGCGGATTTCGCCTGACTTCTCCACCACGAACAGCCTGTCGTCGTTGGCGTGAGCGATATCGACTGGTTGGGAAAAGTTGGCAACCAGCTCAAGCTCTACCATCGGTTGTGCGTTGGAGATCGAAGCGATGCAGAAGCCGATAGCGACCAGCATTGTGTTGTATAGTTGCTTGTTGAAACTCATAATAGGGTGCCTCCTTTTGGCCACGGTCAAATCGTAGGCGATCCCGCGTTCCGCCGTAAAGTCTTTCCCGAAGGCCGGAGAGAGTTGAGCCTCTCCGAGTTCCTTCACGCGGTTCAGCCGCCTTGACACGCTTAACCCCTTTGGATTCAATGAGTGACCTGAGTGCCAGCGATCCGCCTTACAGGTAGCATTCGCTATTAATCATACGTCCGGAAACGTCCTTCCATGAGCGAGCAACTGCGCGCGGCTATCCATCGCTACTTCCGCGAATTCGGTCACGAAATCGCGGATGCCGTGTATCAGGAAGTCCTGAAACCTGGCGGCATGCGACGGCTTCTCAAGCGGCTAGAGATTTACTCGCCGGAAGACAGCGGCGCGCAATACGAGCACCTGATCTTGTTCCTACGCGGCCCGAGAGGCGTGGATCAGTTCATGCAACTCGTCGGCCTCAAGCCGTTGGATTACCAAATCGGAATGCAAGAAAAGGTAACCGAATCCTCGCAATTCGAGGAAGCCGCTGATCGGCGAGTTGAGCTGCTCAAGCAGCGCATGTCGAAGGAATCGGGAGTTAAGAAGATCCCGGCCAAAGAGCCTGAAGCCGAACCAGCAAACCCGAAGTCCCCTACGCCCTCCGGAATCGTCGAGGCTGATCCGGACATGAAGGTCGTTCCGATGAAGCCCGCAGGAGCGGGTGAAGTTACTGTTGGCGCAGATGGATTTCCCAAGGGACCGCTCGTGCCCGCGCCTGCCCCCGAGCCGGGTACATTCGGTCCGGATACCCCGTCCTACGATCCGTCAAAGCCTCACGACCCTAAAGGCGTATGGCCTGAGGTGGAGAGGCGAAGCGGTCGCGAACGCCGACGAATTCCAGAGCGACGCAAAGAGTGCGAAATTGTCTTTAAGAACAGGCGCTACGGCCGCGACCGCCGCTCCGGCAAGGAGCGGCGGCGCGATTGGCCTAAGGATGGTCACAAAGAATAGTCGCGGGCAATCGCCGCGGCGTTACTTACCGCCGGACCTTTCCGTTCGGTTCTTGTCTACAGACTCAGCATCGCCTTCGTCGCTTGCTTTGGGCTGCTTCGCCGGTGCCTGCGATTTCTCGACGCTCACCTGAGTATCCACTACGCGATATCCCAGTGCTGTTTGATCGGAAGCACGGAAATTCTGGTAGTTCGGCCTGACGGCGGTCTGGGTCTCTGCGGCGGGTTCGCTGGTCTGCGCACCGATTGAAATCCGCACGTCCGAATTGTTGTCGCCGATGGTGATGCTCACCGGCTGCGGCTGCTGAGGCTCGGCTTTCGGCTCGGGCGTTGTGGTTTCACGATCAACCATGCTGGTCGATTGAGGGCTGTAACTTACCGGAGCGACATTGACTGGGGGATAGTAATCGACGCTCTTGTAGAAGGGCGAAAATTTCTTCATGTGGT
>JAUIJJ010000241.1 GCA_030431385.1 bacterium
CCCGATATCGACCTCTTCATCGACTGCGGCGTCGACCCGAGAGTGAGCTGCAGCGGCGGCCATGACCGCTTGCCTCCGGTCGGCGGCGGGCGTATCGTTGGGTCTTGAGTTGGGAGACTTTTTCCCATCGGTCGCCCCCCCCCCGAATGGAGTCAGCGATGAAACCTGTTCAATCCCTTAACCACATCGGTATCGCCGTAACCTCGATTGCGGAGCAGCGGTCATTTTACGAGGACACACTCGGCGCGGAGTTTGAGTGCATCGAGGAGGTTCTTTCTCAGATGGTGCGCGTGGCATTCTTCCGGATCGGCGACGTTCGCCTCGAGTTGCTGGAACCGACAAGCCCGGAGAGTCCTGTCGCGCGGTTTATTGAAAAGCGCGGAGGCGGGCTGCATCACGTTGCGTTTACCGTCGCGGAGTTGCCTGCGCGAATAGCGGAACTGAAGTCCGAAGGCGTGCGCATGATTGATGAAACGCCGCGGCCGGGGGCGCATCACACGCGCATTGCGTTTCTTCACCCAAAAAGCTCGCACGGCGTCCTGACGGAGTTGTGTGAGCCGATCGAGGAATAACCGAAAGGGAACCATAAATGTCACGCGATAACTTTCCCAGATTGTCCGCCGAAGAAGCGGCCGAGCTGATTCCTCATGATTGTTTGATCGGGTTCAGTGGCTTCACTTCTGCGGGAGCGGCGAAAGCGGTGCCGCTCGCTCTGGCAGAGCGAGCAAAGCGCATCCACGCCAAGGGCGAACCGTTTACTGTTCGAGTACTCACGGGTGCCTCGACTGGTGAGGACTTGGACGAGGCGCTCGCGAGTGCAAACGCGATCTCTTGGCGCGCGCCCTATCAATCGAGCAAAACGCTGAGGAAGCAGCTCAACTCCGGCGAGGTTGAGTTTGTGGACATGCACCTTTCTCACCTGCCTCAGGCAGTCCTGGAAGGGTTCTTTGGGCAGATGGGTTTCGCCGTCGTGGAGGCGACTGATGTCACGCCGGACGGCCGTGTCTATCTGTCGACTTCCGTTGGTGCATCGCCGACATGGCTCGAGTACGCGGACAAGATTATCATCGAGCTCAACAGTGCGCACTCGCCGCGGCTGGCGGAGATGATGGACATCGCGTCGATTCCGCTGCCGCCGCACAGGAACCCGATTCCGCTCTTTCACTCAATGGGTCGGATGGGGGTGCCGTTTGTCTCCGTGGACCCATCCAAGATTGTCGGAGTCGTGAAGACTGACCAGCTCGACGATGGTACCGAGTTCGCGGCACCTGATGTTCAGTCGTCAAAGATTGCCGATCACATCGTCGAGTTTCTTGTGAAGGAAATGAAGCTCGGAAACATTCCCAAGGATTTTCTTCCGATCCAGAGTGGCGTTGGAAACATTGGCAACGCGTTCATGAAGGGGCTCGGCGAAGCGTCGCAGATCCCTCCGTTTTATATGTTCTCGGAGGTGATTCAGGACTCGCAGCTCGATATGTTGGAGAGCGGAAAACTGCTCGGTGCGTCTACGAGCGCAATTGCCGTTTCGCAGGCGAAGCTCCGGGATCTCTACGAGAAGATGGACTACTTCACGCCGAAGATTGTGCTCCGGCCGCAGGAGATTAGCAACAACCCGGGGATCGTCCGCAGGCTCGGCGTGATCACCACCAACACCGCGTTAGAGGTTGATCTTTACGGCCACGCGAACAGCACGCACGTGGCTGGCATGAAAATGATGAACGGAATCGGGGGGAGCGGCGACTTCACCCGCAACGCGTACATCTCCATTTACATGTGCCCCTCGACGGCGAAGGGCGGAAAGATCAGCACCATCGTACCGATGTGTCCCCACGTGGACCACAACGAGCACTCGGTGCAGATCGTTGTCACGGAGCAGGGCGTCGCCGACCTTCGCGGCAAGTCGCCGAGCCAGCGTGCGACGCTGCTCATTGAGAACTGCGCCCATCCCGATTACCGACCCTACTTGCGCGACTACATCGCCAGCGCCGGGCCGGGTCATATTCGTCACAACCTCGAGCGCGCGTTTGAGCTGCATGTGAACCTGATGAAGACCGGAGCGATGCTTCCGAACGGCGGCTAGCTGTGGTGCTTGACGAGGGCTTCGACCAGTGACTCGAAAGAGGATTCCGGTGGAATGAAGTTGGTGTTGATTCCGTGCTCGCGGAGGGCGGCTGCGGTCACCTCGCCGATGGCACCGATTGTGAGCGATTTCAGAAGCTGAAAGTCAGGCTCTGCGAGAATCCCCGCGAGAGCTTCGGCGGCGGAGGCGCTTGTAAAGAGAATCCCGTGGACGCGACCGGCGCGCAACTCGGTGACGATGCTACCGGCGGCGGGGTGGGGGACTGTGCGGTAGGCGACGGGGTCCGTGACGGAGGCGCCGAGTCGCGCGAGGCCTTCACTCACTGTCGGACGCGCTTGCTCCGATCTCGGAAAGAGGACTGATTTCCCACTGAGTTCGCAGACCGCAGCGAAGGCCGCGACCAGAGCCGCACCGCTTGCTTCGTCTGGTATCAACTGAGCACTTGCGCCTCGCTCCGAAACGCGGCGCGCTGTGGCTCCTCCGACACAAGCGATGGGGGTGGTAACCGCGGAGAACTGTCGTCCGCGCGCTTCAATCGCGTCCGCGAAAGCGTCGACGCCGCGAGCGCTGGTGAACACGAGCCAATCGAATTCATCAATGGAGGAGGCAGCGCCGACGAGCGGCATCGCATCGCTGGGTGGGAGGTGCTGCACGAGCGGCATGCACAGCGGATCGGCTCCTTGTGCGCGGAGCGCGCGGCTCAGCGGGCCGTCGGTGTCTTCGTCGCGTGTCACCAGAATGGTGAGGTTTCCGAGCGGTCCCTGGCGGAGCGCGCCTGCCCGAGTCTTGGCGTCTTCGTACCCTGTTGCCAGATCCGTCGCGACAGCGGCGAGCAACACGCCGCCGCCCTTCTCGATCATACGCTTTGACAATGTTTGCGCCAGCGAACGCCATTGGTCGGTTGGCCCACTGATCCTATCGTCGATCACGTTTGCTCCGTCGAGCGATGCGATCCGGGCGGCTAACTGAATGGCATTCTGAGCGATCGTCGCGTGTGTTCCGAGGGGGAGTTGGCAACCTCCACCGACTGCGTGGAGTACCTCGCGCTCGGCGCTGCAACAGATCGTGGCCTCGGGATCGTTGACTGGGGAGAGTAGCTCGCGGGTGGGTTCGTCGCCGTCTCGAATCTGTAGACCGAGCGCGCCCTGACCGGGAGCCGGGAGCATTTCATCGAAGGGAATCATCGCTGTGAAGGGGGCGGCTTCGCCGAGTCGCGCGACGCCCGCGGCGGCGAGGACGATGGCGGTGTACTCGCCCTCCATCATTCGGCGGATTCGGGTGGGGACGTTTCCGCGCAGGTCACGTACTTGGACGCGTGGATTGCCCGCCATGATCTGCGCGCGTCGACGAAGGCTGCTGGTGCCGATGGAGTGCTCGGGGCCGAGGGCTTTCCAATCGAGCGGTTCCTTGGCGAGTAGCAAATCGTTGGCTGCTTCGCGTTGGCTGATTGCGCCGAGGGCGAGTCCGGGCGGTTGCTGTGTGGGGAGGTCTTTGAGGCTGTGGACTGCTACGTCGATTTGGCAGTCGAGGAGCGCCTGCTCGATCTCTTTTGTAAACAAACCCTTACCACCTATTTTCGAGAGCGAACTGTCGAGAATCTTGTCGCCGGTGGTGTGAATGATGACTGTTTCGACTTCTAGCGCGGGCCACGATTGCCGGAGCTGGTCGGCGATCTGGTTGGTCTGCGTCAGGGCGAGCCGACTTCCTCTCGTCCCGAGTCTGAGGGTGCGTTTGGTCATCGGAGGCGGCCGCTCATGTGAAGTTGTGAAAGGTGTTAAAGAAGGTCGTGACAATCAGGATCGCCACGATGAGCAGGGCGAAACTAGCGAGCGACAGGTAGACGAGTTTTCGGCCGGACCACCCTGCGGCAAAGTGGCCGGTGACGACGACCACGTAGATCAGCCACGCCACGAGCACCTGAATGAACTTCGCATCGGTGAAGATTCGTTTGTCGAGTTGCATGGCGAGCAGCAGGCCGAGGACGATGGAAGCGGAGAGGCTGATCAGGCCAAAGACCATCCCTTCCAGATTCATCTTCCCGAGGAAATCGAGCGCTGGAAGATTCTTGAAGAACGCGCCGAATTGTCGCGACTTGAGGGAGCGAAACTGAAGTAGATACATAACGCCGTAGAGGGCGGATAGTGTGAAGCCTGTGTATCCGATGATGGCGAGGAGCACGTGTGCGCCGAAGACAGGGCTCCTCAGGAACTCCAGCACGGCGGGCTGTTCGGTCATCGAGGACCAGGACATGAGATGTAGTATGAGGGCCAATCCGACGACGAAGGCTCCGGTGCCGCGGACCTTGGCGCGGGCCTCGACGATTGAGTGAACGAGTACGAGCGACAGGGCGACGAAGCTCAGGACGTTGGCGATTCCAACGAAAGGCAGTTCCCCGTACTTGATTCCGAGCGCGACGAGGAACAAGACCTGACAGGCGATTCCAGCGGTGCGCGAATAACCAGCGACTGAGCAATCCCTATCTGTCTCTTCGCCAAAAAAGATGCGCGCGTAAAAGACCGTCGAAACTCCGTAGCAAACGAGAACGAGAACAAAGGCAACAGCTGCGAGAGAGGTGATCATTTGGCTGGAGTTGATTATCCGATCAATTGATTGGGACGCAGCACTGAACCGCCGTAGGTGTCGCGGACCGGAAGCCTGTCGAATCACAATTGCGTACGCAATACGAGCGTTGAGTGCTGATCTAGAAAATTTTCCGAGTTTGCAGTTAATTGTAAAACCGGCGTTGTTGGCGGCTGAATCGAATCTTCTATCTATTTGAGAGAGATGTCAGAGCGATGGGTCTGTCAAAAAGCCAGTCCGAATAGTGTTTAGTCTTGGTAAGGCAAGCTCTCGCAGTATGCCGGCAGGCTCTGCTTTTACAGCTAGCATCGGCAGGGTCCTGACGAAAAGAGCTGCGGCAGAAACCACAATCGATTGCCGCATTTGCCCGGAGTTTTTGGCACCTGCTGAAGACTGAAAGAATTGGGGATCACTATGAAGATTCTAGCGCCATTCCAAAGAGGCAGGAAGCGTCGCGCTTCCGTGCTGCTTGTTGCGGTGATCTTGATGTCGGTAGCTGGGTTTAGTACGCTGAGCTGGCTCTCCTTTGTTTCTTATGCCCAACGTGCCGCAGCGAGGGATCGCGATCAAATGCACGCGTTCTATGCTGCGGAAAGCGGGGTGGAGCTGGTTGTCGATTGGTTCAACTTTCCGGACAAATTCGACGCGGTTCGAAGTCCCAGCGAGTACACTGCGGACATGGCGGTTTCGCCCTATACGCTATCGACATGGGCGTTTCCCAGCGGTGTCAATGTCCACCCGGACTTGTATCTCATGTTCGAACCTTATTGGCAGAAGATCGAAGTCGACAATCAGGGCTATCCAATCAACATCGAAGGCGATAGAGTTGTGGATGACAATGGCGACTTGATTGATAGTGCCGTTCCTCCACATGTGAAGGAATACACGTACTTCGATACGTCTGATGTCTCAAAAGTCCCGACAGCGATGATCACGCTGGATGATCGTGTCGACCCGATCGTCTTTGCCGATAGCAATGGCGCAGAGATCGCGCGGGTCGAGAGTATTCAGCTCATCAATCCGCAGGACTTCCCGTTGTACGGGGACCCCGTGCCAGATCCAAACGATAACATCATCGCGAAGATTGTTTCGGTCGGCGTCACACCGCGGGGAGTCCGCGTTGAAGTCGAGATGATGATGCGAGAGAATCCGTCGGTGACTCTTCGCTCACCGGGAGCGATTATCTCTTGGGCGTCAGTCGAGTTCAATGGTCAGCATAACGTCCACTGGGGTGAGGTGTGGGCGAAAGGTGACATCCCCTTGCAATCAAACTGGTACAATGCCGGAGGCGGCAACCGCATCCCCAACGAGGACACGGACAAATGGTATCGGCTGAGGTCCGAGGGTGAGCTCTACGACCACAACCTGAGGAGTTGGGCAGATGGTTCTGTCGACGGAGGTTTCGATACCGCCTCTATCGATGCCGCCGATGCCAACTACTATCAACCATTCTTGGAATCAACGCTCACAGATGACAACAAGCGCGGTCGTAACAATTTCCTCGGGTACGAGAATCTTTACCAGCATGATACTCTCGACATGCCCGATTTTCGCTACGAGGTTTGGAAAGAGTTCTTCGCTGTTAACGATTTGCCCTATTATTACAGCGGCCCCGATGGCTTGATCTACGGCACGGAAACCGATCCGACGAGCACGAGCTACGGGCAAACTGTTGGTAAGTCCTATACTGACTG
>JAUIJJ010000242.1 GCA_030431385.1 bacterium
CACCGTTTCGATCCTCGTCAACGTCACCGACGACGATGGCAATGGCGGCCTGACACTCACCGCCAATTGGCGTTTGGCGGGCGAGCCGACCTGGAATCAGATCAACATGAGCCTCCTGTCTGGCACGACGTGGCAGACCGATACCGACGTGCCGGCGCAGGCCGCGGACAGCACCGTCGAGTACTACATCGACGCAGCCGACGCAGGAACCGGCATGGCCAGCGCACCCGCCGCCGGAGCAGCCAACCCGGCCAGCTACTTCGTCGAAATGAACAGCCCGTTTACTTCCATCACAAGCGCCGCGCAGGCAGCCGGCAAGCTCATGATCACCGAATTCGCCGTCGGCACAGTCGACGCCTTTACCGAGTTCATCGAGATTTCAAACGTCTCCGAAACAGACTTCTTGTTGGATGGCCTGATGATCACCGACAACGGAGTCGGCACGCCGTCCGGCACCGAGAGCTTCCTCAAGTTCCCCCCCGGAGCGACCATCGAGGCCGGTGGTATCATCGTGATCTTCAATCGCGACACGCCAAGCCAAGCCTTCGTTGACACCGTGCCAGTGATCTCCAATCGCAACGGAGCGCCTGTTCAGGTCTTCGCTCTCGACAACACAATCACCTTCAACAGCCAACTCGTCCCGAATATGGTCGCAGGCGATGGTGCTGAGCCTGCACTCGCCACCTCCGATAACCTCTCGCTTGTCTACATCGACGCGACCGACGGCGACAGCGGTGAGGAAGAGTACGAAGCGGCAGACGTCATCGACGGCGTGGGCTGGGGCAACATTGGCACTTCCAATCCGACGGTCGGATGGGGACCGGGTGTGACCACCGTCGGAACATCCGCCACCAATGCGAGCATCGCGAACGACGGCGCATTTCGAGTTTCGCCCGTCGATACCGACCTGAACACCGACTGGATGGCGAACGCGGCTGCCGACGACTATACCCCCGGCCTGCTGCCCGCCGCCTTCGAGATTCCGGACATCACGCTCACCATTGCCGGCGCGAACTACACCCCGGGCAGCCCCAACATCCTCGCCCTCATGGAAGGCGAAACGCAGAGCATCACCGTCCAGCTCGACAGCGATCCCGGTGGCACTGTGACAGTTACCGTTGTCCGGACCGGCGGCACCGCCAGCGCCGACGACTTCGACACCGTCACCGGCGGCGTGCTGACGTTCAATTCCTCGAACTTCAGCAGCCCGCAGACGGTCTCCATCGAGAAAGTCGCCGACGCTGACATGCTCGACGACGAAGCCAACTTCGAGATCGTCGGCGACGGAATCGAAACGGTGAACTTCACCGCCCGCGAATCCGACAATGCCCCGAGCGGAATTCAGGAATGGATTCTGTTCTAAGCACTCCGTCGCACCCTCAGTAGCGAACACCTTCCCCGCCGGATCACACCGGCGGGGAAGACTTTTTCAGGATGCAACGCCCCGCCTCCGCACGCGGAAAAAGGCTTGGCGTCCGGCCTCACTTTCCGTCAGGCTCCCCACTTAACCCAATACGACCAAATGGTTGATGGAAACCCCGGATTGCCGAAAGCAGACATGACCCCGGACGAGAAGATCAGCGAAAGCACAACTGACGAATCAGGCAGCGCGGCGGCCAAGACGCCCTCCTCCTCGGAGAATGGCGCGTCCAAGAGCCCAGCACCCAAGGCTCGCAAGAAACGCAAGGCGACGAAGACCAGCTCGAAAAGCTCCGGCAAGGGATCAGCCGCCAAGCGTACGACCAAAAAGTCCGCGCCCGCCGACGAAGCTTCCAAGAAGGCCACGGCAAGTCCGGCGCCAGCCGAGAAAGGTACCGATTCCGCCGAGGAACAGGCCCTCTCCTCTTGGGATCGCTATCAGCTCGCCAGCCACAAAGACCGGCCCCGCACGTCAGACTACCTCAAAGCGGTCTTCACAGAATTTATGGAAATCAGCGGTGACCGCGGCTTCCGCGACGACCCTGCCGTCATTTGTGGCATGGCCCGTATCGACGCGCGCCCCGTCGTCGTCATCGGTCAGGAAATGGGCAAGGAAGCCCGCGAACGTCACCTGCGAAACTACGGCATGATGCACCCGGAAGGGTATCGCAAAGCCATGCGCGTCATGAACCTCGCGAGCCGATTCAAGATGCCCGTCGTCATCATGATCGATACCAAGGGCGCCTACCCGGGCACCGGTGCAGAAGAACGCGGGCAAGCTGAAGCCATCGCTCGAAACATCCGCGACATGTACAAGCTCAAAGTGCCCGTTGTCGTGACAGTGATCGGCGCAGGTGCGAGCGGCGGCGCGCTCGGAATCGGCCTCGGCGACCGAGTGCTCATGATGGAAAACTCCTGGTACAACGTGATCTCTCCCGAAGGCTGCGCGGCGATTCTCTGGAACGACCCCGCCATGGCTCCCCGTGCCGCAGAAGCGCTCCGCCTCACCGCAGAAGAAGTCTTCAAGCTCGGCGTCATCGACGAAATCGTCAGCGAGCCAAACGGCGGTGCACATCTCGATTCAGAAGCCACGTTCGAAAGCTTTCGCGAAGCCATCAATCGCAACCTCAAAGAACTCGACAAACTCTCCACCCAGCAGCTGCTTCTCGCACGAGCAGAGAAGTATCGCAAGATGGGCGTTTTCCGTACACAGTCTTCAGATCAGCAAACATAGACACCCAATCAGGAGGGTCAGTTGGATATCATCTTCACAGGCGGTAGCATTGTCAGCGATGGCCTGGAAATTCAGGCTGACCTGGCCATTCGAGACGGCGCAGTTGCCGCCATCGGGAAGCTCGACGAGCTAGAAGCCAAGGAACGAATCGATTGCACGGGGAAGCTCATTCTCCCCGGTGCCGTTGACCTCGGACTCAATCCGCTCGACGACGGTAGCTGCGACCCGGCCACCAAAGAAGAATTCAGCAAAACCACCGAAAAGGCGGTCGAAGGCGGCGTCACGACGATCATCACGGCGGTCGATCTGCCCGAGAATGAAACCGCCGTCGACGGCCTGCTCCGCCACCGCGCCGAGCGCGAAAGCGGCGCGGCAGTCGACTTTGGCTTTCACCTTTTTCTCAAAGACTGGAGCAGCGCCCGCGCGCGGCAGGTCAAAGAAGCGGCCAGCGTCGGCTGCCCCTCCATCTGGATCGGCCGAGCAGATACCAACCAATCTCTCCCGTCGCCGGTTCTCATTCACGCAGTCATGCGTCAGCTATCCGACGACACGCTGGCGATCACCCGCCCCTACGACGCGGCGTTTGATCTCTACCTTCGCAAGCACATGACAAACGGTACCATGGATGAAGTAATGCCCGAATGGTTGGAGAAGTCATTCTTCAATAGCCTGCCGTCGATCATGGAAAATTGTCAGGGCCGATTGCTGGTCGCAGGCATCAGCTCGCGCGCCGCCGTCGAAGCGTTCATGGCTGCCCGCGACGCCAACGGCCGCGTGCTCGCCGCAGCAACCCTCCCCCACCTGTTCCTCGATAGCTCAAGCGGGGAACTGCCCTCCGTCTGGCCGCCTATCCGCACGCGCAACGACCAGCAGGCTATCTACTCCGCAATTGAAGAGGGCGTCATCACGGCAGTCGTTTCCTCGCACAAACCTCGCACGGTCAACCAGACCTTCGCAGGGGACAAGCAAGCCGAGCGAAACGTCGGCATGAGCACGCTCCATCATTTCCTCCCGTTGCTGATCAGCGAGGGGATTAACAAGTTTCGCCTCATGGCCACGACCGTCTCGCTCGCCGCCTGCGCCGACCCCGCGAAGCTCGCGGGCCTCTACCCGAAAAAGGGCTCCTTGCAAGTCGGCAGCGACGCCGACATTGTGCTCGTCGATCCCGTTCAGGTGAAAGACGCAGAGTGGGAAGAGGACACCTCCCCCATGGAGTTCTTCAACCTCTTCCGCACCGAGTCCTGGCAAGGCGTCATCGAGGGCGTTTGGCTACGCGGCGCGCGCATCGCCACCGACGGAAAAGTCACCGACAAGGGATCAGGGCATTTCCTCGAGCGTCGGATGGCGCTCAAGTAACCACCGCACGTTGACAAGTCATCAGCAGCGCGCCATAGCTTCCCGGGAGAGAGGGGCTTTCCGCCGCTCATGATATCAATGACCAGGTACCTATTTGCAGCGCTCATCGTCATCTGCACTTCGCCCGCCACGGCGATCGACTTCAACACCCACACACATCGCGACGGACAAACTTTCCTGACATGGGAAGAGGACTCCCTGATCGACGGTGAGTCCTACTTGATCTTTCGCTCCGACTCGGAGATCACTGCGCAAGATCTTCCAACCATGGCACCCTTGTTCGAGGTGAGAGAAGGCTCCAGTATCGCCGCCCTCGAGCGCACGCTCTCACCGCCTAGCTATACGAACTTCTTCGTCAAAGACATTCGCGACGGAGGTACCGCCCTGCCCGACAATGAAGGCCTTCTCGTTTGGACCACCGACCGCGACCAAACGACATGGTATGCAATCGTTGAGAAAGTCGACGGAGAGGCTCGCTTCGCCGACGTGACAGATCAATCCATCACCCCCGCGATTGCAGAGTTCCGCGCTCGCCCCAAACCGTTACTCGTGCGAGAATCCGTTGGCGACGATGATCGCAAAGCCCGCGTTTGGCTCCAGTATATGGACCTCAACAATTGGAACCCAACCTTTCCTCGCATGGAAACCACTGGCGAAGGAATGAATGCCACCGTCGAGAAAATTCCCGGTGGCTATGCGTTCTCCTACATGGTCCTCGATCCAATCGACTACGACCCGAACCGCAGCTATCCCGTGTTGATGGACTTTCACGGTCTCGGGCAAAGATACTTCGTCGACCCAGCCTTCATTTTCGATTGGCCAGTGATATACATTAAATACGACGACCCGATGAATTCGTTTTGGTACGGGTGGAGTGAAACGCACGATTACGCAACCGGCGACATCCCGCCGACCGGTCCGATTGTAAACTACACCGAGGCCCGTATTCTGCGCACTCTATACGACACCATTGATGATCCATTGTATCATGCGGACGAGGAACGAGTAGTCGCCACCGGCCACTCAATGGGTGGTACCGCCGTAGTCAGTCTCGCACTGCGCTATCCTGAAATTTTCGCCGCCGCCTACGCCTCGCAGCCCTTCACGAATCCCCGTGAACAGTTCACACCCGGTCCAGTCTGCCAAGAACCTGTACCTCTCGGAGCCAATAACATCGAAAGAGTCTACGGCGCGTTTGACTCACAACTCCCGATCAAAAACATCACGCCCTATCTTGGCGAAACACGCCTAGATCCCGCTGCGGCTAACTACCAATTCAACGGAATGCCCGTCTGGGACTGGGCCAATCAAATCGACAACGTCAGCGGCATCTTTTCCGACCGAGAGTTACCAGCACTCATGTTGGATTTCGGATCACGAGACTGCATGGTCTCGTTTGATACTCAATCCCTCGACTTTCTTGAGGCATTGGAAAGACAGAAAGTTTACTACTCCGCAGTCACCATTCCAGCCAGCCACGGTTGGCAGAACTTTGCTGGCGTATCGCCCATTGTTGGCCCCGACGACGACTTCCCCGGAAGTCCCGCAGGCTGCGACTATTCACTTATTCGGTGCATTGAAGTCAGCCGCGGCGACAGCTTCCCTTCGTTTGAAAACAACTCCGGCAACGCAACGTTCGATCCGGATCTGGACAATAGAAACTATTACAACAAGAACATCAGTTGGGCCGCTCCTTGGTTCGAAGGGCAATACAACGGTGCGGTCATCGATGGACCCTACCAATGGCAGGCAACGCTATTCGCGATTGCACCTGATCAACCAGCACCCGGCACGACAGTTGCCGCCGACGTGACACCCCGCCGCGTGAAACTCTTCCGATGGCCTCCCGGAACGGAAGTCGCATGGACTGCGATCTCACTTCTAAACGGAGAGATGCTCGTCGAGGATCAAGCAGTGGTCGATACTTCAGGTCTCGTCACAGCCGCGCAAGTTCCCATTACCCCCGGCGGAACAATTCTAACATTGCAAGTCGATATCCCCAGCACCTGGCTACTCGACTAATCCATCGCAACAAAACCTGTGGCTACTTGCCACTCTCCTCAGTCATCAATACCGGGCTCGCCGGCACCTTGTCATACTTGATCGGTTGATTGTCGCCATCGACCTGACCAAACTGCAAGACACCGGTCGGGCAACTCCAAACACAGGCCGAGCAACGAACGCATTCAGGATCTTCCATCGGCTCGCCCTTGTTCGCAAAGTTCATCACGTCGATTCCCTGATGGCAAACCGACGTACAAACGTTGCATGATATACACTTTTTCTTATCAGGAATAATTCGGAATCGG
>JAUIJJ010000243.1 GCA_030431385.1 bacterium
CGTTTGAGGTGCAAGTCAGCGGCAGCAGCGGCGCGCTTCAGTATCGTCCCTTCCTCAACCTCCAGCCCTCGGCCAACTCGCACTATCCACTCGCCTCGCTTTCCACTCAGTCAGGAATGGGTAACGAGAATATCTGGCATCACATTGCCTGGTCGTGGGACATGAGCCGCCCGGTGGGCACTCAGGCACAGCCAAATCGAATTCGCGGATTCCACAACGGTGTCTACACGGACAACTTTGGCGCATCTGATCCCGATGCGAATTGGAACACCGCGCCCGTCACGGAAGATTGGTCGCTTGGGTATTACGGCGGTGATGGCCGTGATCTCGAAGGCAACCTTGCAGAGGTCGCCCTCTTCAATGTCGGCCTGAGCGATGAAGACGTTGAGTTCATCTACAACTTTGGCGTGGAAGCATTCGTGTCGGCGCCGAACCTGACAGGCACGGACGTGTTCGATAGCGTCACGACCGACAATTGCAGCCCGACCTCGCACACGAACGACCTCATCGTGGACATCTTCACATCGGGCATCACTGGCACAGCCAACTACGTTTTCGTGAGCGAAGACAGCTTCGCGACGTCCACGTCAATCGCCTATGCTAACCCGGTCCAGTACACACTGGGCAGCGCAACAGAAGGCGACCGAGTCATCGAAGTTCGCCTTGGCGAATTCGACGGTGCACCTGCCAGCGACACGGTCTCCGACACGATCAACTACGATGCGACTGGCCCGACGGGAAGTGTTGTGACCGGCCCCAGCGGATCAGGCGTTGATGTCGCTGGCGTCGTGGACGTTGCGTTCACAGCGGCGACGGACGGCGGCGCAAATCCGAGCGGCGCGACAGGCGTTCGTCTGTGGTATCGTAAAGACGCTGGATCGTGGACACTCTACAACAGCGGCAACGTGTATTCGGTTTCGCCGATCTCCTTCGACACTAACACTCTCGGCGGCAACGGTACTTATGAAGTGTACTGCGTCGGTGTCGATTGCGCAGGAAATGATGAAACAAAGGCACAAGCAGCCGAGCAGACGTTCACTGTCACGGCCGACGTTCGTGAGTGGATGGAAATTCATTAAGCGAGCGACACCAAGTAATAACCAGAAAGGGCGGCCCTGTTGGGTCGCCCATTTCTTGTTTTAGCGAGGGATCGATCCGAGGCGTCGCGCCCATTCCAAGAATTCAGGTTCGCGGTAGCCGTCATCGTAGAGGCGTTGGCTTTCTGGCTTGGCATTCTCAGCTGCCCCCGCCTTCAGAAGCGCCATGGTGCACGTGATTCGGGGTTCCACTTCAACCGCTGGGTCCTGCACATACTTGCTCATAACTTGGATTGCCTGACGCGCCAATTCTACCGCAGCGGCTTCGGCACCGGAAAACATTCGTTCATGATCATGTTCGGCGAGGAACAATCGTGCCCTTATCATCGCAGTGTAGGTCTTCTCCGGAGCATCGGGAAAGCTGTCGAACAATATCGTTCTCGCTTCCTTCAGCGCAGCCTCGGAATCAGAAGTCCGCCCCCGACCTCTTGCGATCTTGCTTCGAAGGATGGCAATGTCGGCCCATTCCATATACAGGATCGAGCCGTCAGGGTCTTTCGGCGAAAGTGCTTCCAGGTGCGATTCGGAGGCATCCAGCGCCTCGTCCGCCTTGTCGTATTGCTTCAGTTGGATGAAGATCAGCGCTCTTGTCCGGTGGACCATACTCGACTGGAAATAGGAGATTACCGCGTCGGGACTTTTCTTGATCATGGCCAGGTATTTTGAGATCGCTGTATCAAGCGCGGCGAGGCCGTCCACAGGTAGTCCCTGCCGATAGAGCGCCGTGCCCATTCGTCCATAGGCAACCGCCTCATCGTCCAATAGGTAGAAATCCGGGTCATCACCCATCATATCTTCGGTGGTTTCGATGAGGTCTTTCGCCGTCGTCACCGTCGCGGGAAAATCGCCGTGCTTTGCAACCCACTCACTTCGCCGCTGCGCAGCGACTTGAAGCGCATCGAGTGCCTGTTGGCTGGAGTCTGTTTTTGCAATCGCATGGAACTTTTCATAGGCAGCATCGAAGTACTCTCTCGCTTCGTCTACGTGGCCGAATTCCTTGTGCAGCGTCGCCATCCATGCCAGATGCAAGCCGACGCTGCGCTGCCATGTCGCGTTTTCCGGGTTCACTTTCACAAGATCGCGTGCGATACTGATGACTTCCGATTGGACTTCAATCGCTTCGTCGCTCATTCCAAGATCCTTGTAGAATGAGGTCATGTTGTTGAGCGAGTTTGCAAGCTCGTGGAGGCGGGTGGGGTTGTCCGGCTCCAGTTCCACGACTTTGCGCGCGAGGTCGATCCGAACGAGCTGTTCCTGAACCGCCTCTTCGGTCCGCCCCAAATCTCTGAGCGCGCGCCCGTACTTTTCGTAGGCGATGGCTAGGTCTCGAAGCCATTGGACATTTCCCGGATCAGCTTCGCTGGCCTGCTTCATCGCATCACGGAACTTGAGGGCCGCTTCGAGCTGGAGCTCGGGGTCCCCTGAAAGCTCATAGAGAGTGGCGAGTCGGCTCCATCCGGCACCGAACTCCCGTAACGCAAACGGCGAGTAATCCAGGCGCTCGGCGACGATCTCCAATGCGGCGCTCGACTTCAGCGCCGCCGCAATCGCTTCGTCGATCCGTTCATCGTCTCCGTAGGCGGAGGCCAGCCGAGACGCCGCGACTCCTACATCGTGGAGCGCATCAGTATTGGTAGGGTCCAGCTCCGCGCGCTTGTCGAGAATCTCCAGTGCTTCCGCGTAAATGTCTGCCGCACCAGCAGGATCGTTAACTCTTCTGAGCAGATCACCGTAGCGAATGGCGGTCATTGCGTACTCGCGCTGATAGTGATCAATCCCCTCTCCGAGAGCGGCATAGCGGCGGGCCAATTCCATCGATCGTTCGGAGAGTTCGACTGCCTTGTCGTATTCGCCGACACTGATTCTAAACTCAACGAGGTCCCCGATGGTTCCCGCACCATCGATCATTGCGGCGGGGTTCTCGGGCTCCAGCGCGAGCCGCTTCTCTGCAGTTTCGACTGCACGGTTGAGCGCCTGTTCTTCCCCTTCACGGTCTCCGGCGTCTCCACGACTACTGGCAATTTGCCGCCAAACGGATGTGAGACTGGTATAGGCACTCGTCTCCTCGAATCCGTTCTCGATCGCCGATACCAGGAGAGCGAGTGCCGTTTCATTCGATTGTTTTACGCGATCGATGTCGCCTTCTCTCGCAGCGCATTTGGCTAGAAGGGTGTGGATCAGGGCAGCCTTGAATTGTATCTCGGGAGTTTGCGGTCCGGGGATCGAGTCGAGAATACGCAGGGCGTTCATGGCAAGGTCCCGTGCCTTCGGCACGTCGCCCTGCTTCAATCTCAGGTCGGCGATTTGTTCCAACGAGCGGGCCTTGTTCGCGAGCGACTCGCTGCCCATTTCACCCTCATCGAGACCGTCGTAGTAGGCGATGGTCTTGTCCGCGACCGAGTCCATGATCGGCAGCCTGCCGATTTCGCTGAGTCGATCGCGGAGGTCGCCGACCATGAAGGAAACGAGTTCTTCCGCCTGATTGCGAGCCTGCGCTTCGGCCTCAGCCTTCAGGGCAATCTGGTAGCGCGAGACCGTCACGGTACCAACGACCGCGAGGATCAGCGCGCCAGATGCGGCTAGTGCGATCTTGCGTGTGCGGTCGCGCAGCCGGGCACGGGATTCACCTGCCGAGACCAACGCGAGCGCCTCATTGCGCCGGGACTGTTGGGAGACGCCTTCGGCCTGGACCTTGGCGAGCACAAGGTCGCCACGGGCCAACGCAGCCCGCGCGAATCGGCTGCGTAGCTCGTCGTTGAGAATCGCGACGTCCGGGTTGCCCGGCCACAGTCCTTGAGCTCGCGAGAGCTCTGCGCCGATTTCCGAAAACCTCTTGTACGATGGAGCCCTTTCCTCGAATCGCTCGCGCGCAGCGTTCGTGATTTCCTGGGATTCGGTGCGCGCTCTCGCGCCGGAGAGGTGTTCCTCAAGAACCGCGACGTACTCCTCAGCGGTGACCGTCCGCCGCTCCCAATCCGGCTCCATGCATCGCTTGCAGAGCGCCGCGAGATCAGTCGGGAGCCGCCGGCCTTCCGGCAGCGCATCATCAAACGAATCGCATGCCCCATCGGAAGCGCTCGCGAAGGCTGCTCCGCCGCTGTTCCGCTTGCGCGGAGGGCGGCCCGTCAGAAGTACGAAGAGGATTCCACCCAGTAGGTAAACATCCGTCCATGGGCCGATGTTCGCTGCGGTTGGCTGAGTCTGCTCCGGGGCCATGTACGCGGGAGTTCCCGCGGGACTTGAGGCATCCTTCGGAGTCGGCGCCGCGCCGAGCGCTTGCTTGCCGACAGTTGAGACGAGCCTCTCCTCATCGAAATTGACTGCCAAGCCCCAGTCGAGAAGCTGCACTTCGCCGTAGTCGCCGACGACAACTTGATGAGGCTTCAAATCTCGGTGGGCGATGCCCCGACTGTGGGCGAAGGCGACTGCCTGACTGACATCAATGAGGATCGGGATATGGCGCGATAGAAAGTCTTCGGCGCTGAGTTCGCCAAAGTCGCGGGCGATCAACTTGTTCCAAGGAGTTCCCCGAATGAGCTTCATGGCAAGAAGCGGCGAACCCGACTCGTCTTCGGTAAGGTCGTAGACGGGCGCGATGTTGGGGTGATCGAGCTGAGAGGCGGTATAGGCTTCTTCACGGAACGAGCGATCAAACTCGGCGCTCTCGCGCGAATCCGCAGCGGCTAGCTCTGCCTTGTCCCGACGCAGTTTTTTGACGGCGACCGCTCGGCGCAGTTTAAGTTGAATCGCTTCCCAGACTTCTCCGAAGCCTCCTCGGCCGAGTAGGCGCACGAATTGAAACTCCTCGGAATTCGCGGCCAAGGGGAGGGCATCCGCTGACGGTGCAGCCATGTTGGTTGGCGCATCATGGAAGTCCTTGGAATCGGGGGAGAGAAACGTGGCGGCCGTGTGGGTCTCATCCGGGGAGAAAGCACGAGACGGGTTGTATGTGAACTCCGGGTCCTGGGGAAGCGAATCCGGGAGACCTTTGTTTTCGTTGTCCAAAATCAACCTCCCTCTACCGGTCCTCGATTGGGAACCGCGCCGTGCACTTGATATGCTGGGGACGCCGGTGAAGGACGTCAACCGCGAGGTCGATGTTAGAAACGGGCAAAAGAAAAGGGCGGAGCCGAAGCTCCGCCCTTTCGCGTGATCTATGAGGAGGGCCGATCAGGCCTTCGCGCCGAGCAGGTCCTGAAGAATGCCGGCGACTTCGTCGGGGCGCTCCATGGTGGCGATCCCGCATTCCTTGAGAACGCGAATCTTCTCCTGAGCTGTGCCGCTGCCGCCGCTGATGATTGCGCCAGCGTGGCCCATGCGCTTTCCGGGAGGCGCCGTCAGGCCGGCGATGAAACCGGCGACAGGCTTGTTCATGTTCTCTTTAACCCACTCTGCGGCTTCTTCTTCAGCCGTGCCACCGATCTCGCCGATCATAACGACCGCGTCGGTATCCGGGTCCTCGTTAAACATCCGGAGCGAATCGAGGTGAGTCGTCCCGATGATCGGGTCGCCACCGATTCCGATGCACGTGCTCTGGCCGATGCCGTTGCGCGTCAGTTCCCAAACGATTTCGTAGGTGAGCGTGCCCGAGCGGGAAACGACACCGATGCGACCGGGCTTGTGGATGTGCCCGGGCATGATGCCGCACTTTGCCTTACCGGGGGAGATCACGCCGGGACAGTTCGGCCCGATGACGCCGAGACGCTTTGCCTCGTGGAACACAGTCATCATTTCGAGAGTCGGAATTCCCTCGGAAATAATAATGACCATCTTAATACCGGCTTCGATCGCCTCGAGGGCGGCGTCCGCAGCGAAACGCGCCGGGACGTAAATGATCGAGGAATTGCACTGCGTTTCCTTCACCGCCTCGCGGACGGTGTTGAAAACGGGGACATCCTCCAAAGCAGTCTGACCGCCCTTGCCGGGCGTTACGCCAGCGACCACGTTCGTGCCGTAGGCCTTCATCTGGCTGCCGTGAAACTCGCCTTCGCGGCCGGTAATGCCCTGAATCAAGAGCCGTGTGTTGTCGTCCACAAGAATTGCCATATCGGGTTCTATCCACTCGCTTTGTTGAAAAGTTGGGTCTTTGTCGGGGACGCGGCGGGGAGAGGTCAAGCAGTTGGTTCGGAACAGGGCCCCACGCGCACACCATTCCGCCTCGAAGAATAAACCTCTTGAGTCCGCTGGCCGTCATCGCTCTCCTCGCGTGTTTAT
>JAUIJJ010000244.1 GCA_030431385.1 bacterium
CCTGGTCGGCGGATCGCTGTGGGACTGGCACGAGGAGGGCCGGCGCTTCATCGAGCTGGCGCGGCAGGTGCAGCAGGTCGTGCGCCACCGGGTGCCGGTCACCTGCGGCTCCGGCGCGCTGCCCGACGCGGCGCTCGACGTGCTGCGCGGCGACGGGCTGGTCGACAGCGTGTGCTTCAACCTGGAGATCGGAGACGAGGCACTGTTCGAGAAGGTTGAAGCCGCCTACCACGAGAAGGAGCAGATCGTCGCCGAGCACGAGTCGGTGCTGAAGGTCAGACGCGATGAGTTCGTGAACGAGCTGAATCTCCAGCGGTCAATTCCGCAGGAAGGTGACGGTGATTCGTCGCCGCCGACGATCCTGCGCGCGGCAACGTCCCGCCGGGAGCCCATTGAAAAGTCGATCGTCGATATGGACGGAACCTACGAGTTTCCACGGGTCGGGCAGGGGACGTATTGGATCGTCGCCCGATTTGTTATGACCGAAAATCAGCGCGAATTTCTGTGGATTGAAGAGGTCGAGGCGGACGAACCGGGAGAATTGCGGACGATTCTCACCCAAGCGAACGCGTGGTACGATTCCGGCCGGGACGACATTGTCCCTCTCCCCCGCTAGGCTGTGCTAGGCTCCGAGGCCCATCTTCGCGAGGAGGGTCTTGATCGTCTTGGAAGTTTGATTCGCGCGCCCGACGACGGAATTCGAGTCCGCAGTTTCGAGAATGTCGATACTCGGAAGTGACGCCTCGGCGATGATGTCCGCGTCGGCTATGCCATCATCGCACAATCCGCGCAGCGGCCTGCAGAACGCGCGTATGAAGTCCCCGACCGTGTCGTAGCGACGGTGGGGATGATGGTGTAGGGCGATGAGCAGCGCGTTCTCGCTTTCCTTGGGCAGCCCGGGGCACGTCTCGCTGGGACGCTCGAAGACGCCCAGCGCGAGCACGCCGGTCAGCATCTGATAGGTCACAACAGCGAGCGAGAAGAGATCCGATAGCGGAGTCATCTCTCCCCGTTCGTAGACCTCGGGAGCGACGTAGGCGGGAGTGCCGATGCTCAGCTCCGCCTGTGTGAGATCTCCGCGCCGATCAAGCTCGCAGGCCACTCCGAAATCGCAGAGGACAATCGTGCCCATAGCGGTCAAGAGGATGTTGCCTGGCTTGAGATCGCGGTGGAGAATCGCGCTCCGATGGAGCTGATCCAAGCCCTCACCGAGAGGACGAAGAATCGCGCGGACTTCGGTGAGCGAGAGCGGGGCGTTGTTCATCATGCGCGCCTTGAGCGTTTTGCCCGGGTAGAACGGCATCGCGAGGAAACGACCGCTTTCGGTCAAGCCAGCGCCGAAGACCTCCATAATGTTGGGGTGGCGCACGGAGCGCATGAGGCGAATCTCGCGGTCGAAGCGCGCAACGAGCGGCGGCCAATTGGCGACTCGCGGCGGGAGCACCTTCAGCGCGATGAGCTGGCCGTCTTCCTCGTTCACCGCAGAGTAAACGTAGCCCATGCCTCCGCGCGCCAGCACACCAATGAGTCGGTATCCCTCGATGCGGACGCTTGGAGCGTATTCGACCGCCGAGGAAGTCCCCGCCGGATCGAGCCCGGTAAAGTCGAAGAGGAATGTGAGATCACATTGCCCACAGGTTGTATAGGGCGGACCTTGCTCACCAGAGATGAGCGAGGTCACTGCTAGCTCCGCGTCGCAGCGCGGGCATGTAACATCCACCGGCATGGAAGAACTCGAAAGAGGGTTTCGCGTTCCATTAGGGAAAACCCTGATCCCTTACGCAAGCCTTTCCCGAAGTTGTCATCAAAAAGTATCGGAGGAATCGCAATGGATTTACAGATAAAAGGTCACGCCGCCATCGTCCAAGGGGCCAGCAAAGGGATCGGCAGGGGCATCGCCGAATCCCTCGCCATGGAAGGCTGCGACCTGATCATCACAGCGCGGAATCAAGAACCGCTCGAACAGGCTGCGCGCGAAATCGCAGCTGCCAGCGGTCGCCGCATCGTGGCGCAAGCGCTCGACACCTCAGACAGTGGGGCGATGGAACGGCTCGCCCAACGTGCGTGGGAGGAGTTCGCGCGCCTTGACATTTTGGTCTGCAACAGCGGCGGCCCGCCCGCCGGCACGATCAAGGACCTGGAGCTTGACCAGTGGCGGAACGCCGCCGAATTGCTGCTCGTCAGCCCGGTCGCGTTGCTGAAGTCAGCCCTGCCACTGATGACGAAGAGTCCCGCCCCGCGACTTTTCGTCGTCACCAGCAGTTCCACCCGCCAGCCCGTCGCGGGCCTGACGCTTTCGAATACGATGCGTCCGGGCGTCATGGGTTTGATTAGGTCGCTATCTGACGAGCTTGGCGCAGACGGGGTTCGCTGCCACTCGATCGCTCCCGGCCGCTTCGCGACGGAACGACTCGACCATGTCATCAACATGCAGGCCGAGAAGGCCGGAAGGACCGCCGAGGAAACCCGCGATGGTATGGTCGCCAGCATCCCCGCAGGAAGGCTGGGCAAGCCGGTCGACATCGGAAACCTCGTTGCCTTTCTCAGCTCGCCGCAGGCGGATTACCTCACAGGCGGCAATTGGCTCGTCGATGGCGGCCTCGTCCGTCTCGTCGGATAACAGGAGAAAACGATGTCAGCGAAGATGATCAACGCCAGCTCATGGGACGACCTCCGTCCCCACTACGAGGAGCTCTTCGAGCTTCCCCTCAACACGGCGGAAGAAGCGGAAGCGTGGCTCCGTCAGCGAGATTCGATCGACGAATACGTCGACGAGGAGCACTCGACGCTGTACATCGCGACGACGACCAACACCGCTGACAAGGATTCTCAGGAAAAGCAACGTCACTTCGTCTCGGAGGTGATGCCCGAATTGCACCGCATGAGCTTTCGGCTCGATCAGCACTTCGTCGATTCGCCCGGTGCGCAATTGCTGACGGGGCCGACTCATGAAGTCTACCTACGAAATCTACGCGCGGACGTGGCGCTTTTTCGCGAAGAGAACGTCGCCATCGAGGCCGAAGAGCAGCAGCTATCGCGGAAGTTTAACCAACTCGCCGGTGACCTCAAGTTCGTCTGGGATGGGCAGGAAGTTCCCATGATGCAGGTCTACGCGAAGACCGAGGAGCCAGATCGCTCGGTGCGAGAGAAAGCGTGGCGCACGATGTTCGGCGGGCTGCTCGAGCACTCGCTCGGCTTCCAAGAGCTCGTAGATGACCTCATCAAGTTGCGTCACAAGATTGCTGTGAACGCCGGTTTCGATAACTTTCGCGACTACATGTACAAGAAGCTGCACCGCTTCGACTACGGCCCCGAGCATTGCGCCGAGTATCGTAAATCGGTCGCCGAGCTGATCATGCCCCTTTCGCGCAGGCTCGATGACGAGCGTCGGCAGGCGCTGGGTCTGGAGAAGCTCCGCCCTTGGGACGTGCGCGCGGAACCGATCGGCCGCGACCCGCTCCGCCCCTTCACCGATGCGGATGAGCTGATCGCAAAGACGAGTGAGATCTTCAAGAAGATCGACCCGAAGCTCAGCCGGTTCTACGACACGATGAAGGAACGCCAGGAGCTCGACCTCGCCTCGCGGCTGAACAAGTCGCCGGGCGGCTATCATACCTTCCGCGCGCAATCACGCAGGCCGTTCATCTTCATGAATGCGGCGGGTACTCAGCGCGATGTGATGACGCTCCTCCACGAAAGCGGCCACGCGTTTCACTCGCTTCACGCCGTCGATCAGCCGCTCCTGGCCTATCGGCACTCGCCGAGAGAGTTCGCTGAGCTCGCGGCTATGGGAATGGAGATGATCGCACTCCCCCACCTCGCCGAGTTCTACGACGAGGCGGACTACAAGCGCGCTGTCCGCAGCCTCCTCGCCGGCACGATCAACACGCTGTGCTCAGTCGCCATGGTCGATGGCTTGCAGGACTGGTTTTACCTGAACCCGGATCACACCCACGAAGAGCGGAACGCCTATTGGCGAGATCTCACCAATGAATTTGGCGGCGATACCGACGACAGCGGCGTCGAGCACCTGCGAGAAGTCGGCTGGGAGCTCATCCCGCACATTTACCGCCAGCCCTTCTACTACTTCGAGTACGCCGTCGCGCAACTTGGCGCGCTTCAATTGTGGCAACGAGCGCAGGAGGATCAGGAAGCGACGCTGCGGGACTATTGCCGCGCGCTGGAGCTAGGCGGCTCGCGCCCGCTTCCGGAACTCTTCGAAACCGCCGGGTTGAGATTTGACTTCAGCCCGGAGACCATCAGCAAGCTCGTCAAAGCGGTCGAAGCGAAACTGGAAGAGCTCCCATTCGCGTAGATTGAGCGGTTCGCGCTGTTTGTGAGTTTGGAAAGTTACTCGGTCGAAGCGGAGGAATGCCGTGAGTACCAGAGCGACCCGTCGCCGCCCTCGGTGGCGTCGTTGTACCAAAGCAGGTGAAGTGCGTTGGCGCTCTGTGAGATCACCGGGACGCAGGATTCCGCGACCGGGAACTCAATCATGCCGTTCGACGGATCCTCGGCGAGGAGCGTCCACTCGCGATTTCCGGCGGGGACAACGCACACCATCGGCGATAGCTCTGAATGGGAAATGGCGGCGCGCAACTGAACCCGCGGCGCTTCGCTGAAGGGCTCCTCGACGGAACGCAACCCTGCGGTGCTCGGGAGTCGCTCAACCACCTGACCGTTGCTCGTCGGGCGAAGCCAGAACGCTCCGGGAACAGGCGATGGGGCCGTGCGAAAGAGCACCGGCAACCAATCGGTGGGGATGCCGGAAAGACTCTCCGGGCGAGAGCGCTGGATTCCCGTCGCGCTCAGCGTCGCCTTGCGCGGCATGAAGCTCTCGCTCTCCAATGCATACCAATAAACATCAGCCGAATCGCGACCGCCGAACACTTGAGGGAGCAGATCGTAGGGCCGCTCGTTTGCTGTTAGGGTCTCAACCACCCAACCGTCTTCGGCGGGCTGATAAGCGACGTAGACCTCCGAGTCGCCGCCGCGAATCTCCGACCAGGCGATGTACGGTCGGCCCTTACTATCGAAGCCGAGGCTTGGCAGCTCCATCGGGTTTTCCGATGCGTAAATCACTTCCTGATGATCTCTGGCACCACCGGCCCACCCGTAGGCGTACCACAGCGACCAGGTCTCGCCATCGGTGTTGATCCATGCGAAACCCGGTGTGCGCGTGCTCTCGTCGATGCGGACGATGACGTCCTCGTTTCGGCCCGAGGGAGTGGCGTCGAGGGTAACGGTCTGCGGCGAAGTGAGGCCACGCGGCAGTCTACGATCGCGGAGCGTCACGAAGCGGATGCGGCTGCGCTCGGTGCTCTCTGATTCGCTCCACGCCGCGACGGTCACGTAATCGTGAGAATCAACGGACAGGCCGTGGGCATCGCTGCCCTCGGGAGCAAGCATCAACGGCGCAGGCCGCGCGGAGGGAGCCTCGGATACACGTACTTCCTGAGCAAAGGCCGCCCCCGCTGCCATGAGGCAGAAAGCGCAGAAGCAGACGATTTGTGGAAGTATTCGTGCCACGAAGAATCCTCTTGAGTGCCTTTCTTACCGCAAAGGCGAAGGTCTTTATAAGTATCCTCCACTACCCACGCAACCGGCAACTTGATCCCGAGGGGTGAAAAGTGGTGCCCGTCCTCCCGGTCCGCTTGACTCCGACATGACCGATTTCTCACGAAGGCGGCGTGTCAGCGGTTGACCGTCCGGCGGTCGTGGCGTGACTCTTCCCTCGATGACTTCACCGCCCCCCATGCACTTTTCTTCTGTCACGATACTCGGCTCCACTGGTTCCATCGGAACGCAGGCTCTGGAAGTTCTCCGGAGTTTTCGCAACGAATCGGAAGTTGTCGGATTGAGCGCCGGCAGCCGCGTCGCGGAGCTCGCTGCACAGGTCGCCGAGTTCCGCCCGCAATGGGTTCACATCGGTGCTGAGGAGAAGCTGGAGGAGCTGCGGTCGCTGCTTCCGAAGGATTGGAATGGGACGCTTTTGGCGGGCCGCGAGGGTCTCATCGAGATCGCAGCCCACGCGCCGGCGGACCTCGTGCTCGTTTCTACGGTCGGCTGGACGGGCCTAGAACCAGCGCTTGCCGCGCTCAACGCCGGGAGGCATCTCGCCCTCGCCAACAAAGAAGCGCTGGTCTGCGGCGGGCATCTGGTGACTCGGGCGGCGCGAGAGCGGGGGCTTCGGATTCTCCCCGTCGACAGCGAACACAACGCCATCCATCAATGTCTCGCGGCAGGGCGCCGTGACGAGGTCCGGCGGCTGGTTTTGACGTGCAGTGGCGGG
>JAUIJJ010000001.1 GCA_030431385.1 bacterium
GATCCAAGGTGAGATATAGGAAATGACAACATCTGGGTTTGAAGGAAGATCAGCTGGGTATGGATCACCTCCCCTGCCGAGACGAACATGCACATCGCCCCATTCGTGCAAGTAATCGGCAACCTGTTTCACTCCAGGTTTTCCTTCTTTTGCGAATAACAGAAACTCCATTAGTTCTCACCAGAGTCCTTGAAATGTTCTTCATAAATCTGGCGGGCCTGCTCGTAGTCTTCAACGACGCCGATGTCGACCCAGTACTCTTTGAGCAGGTGACGAGTCACGGGTGCTTTTGCCTCAAGTAAGTCGCGAATCAGTTGGTCCATGCCGAAGTATTCATTGTTAGGTATGTACTCGAAAATTTCCGGTTTCATGACATACATTCCAGCGACAATTTCAAACTTCAAATCGGGCTTCTCTTCGACCTCTTTGATGTAGACACCATCGGTGATAATGTTGCCGAACCTGAAGGGGGTTGTGATGAACTTTGTCACAACAGTCAGTGGGGAATCGGCGTACCGATTGGCTGTTTCCATGATCTCCGAAAAGTTCGCCTTCGTGAGAATGTCGCCATTCATCACGAGAAACGGCTCGTGCAGTTCATCTCGCAGAAGAGACAGAGGCCCCGCAGTTCCCAGCCTCATTTCCTCAATACTGTAGTGAATCTTGATACCGTAGCGATCACCATCGCCGAGGAAGGATTCCACGTATTCGGATTTGTGCCCGAGCGCGAGAAACACTTCAGTAAAGCCGTGGGACTTCAATAGGTCGAATTGGAGCTCTAGTAGCGACTTTTCCCCCACGGGGAGGAGGGGCTTGGGAATGACGTCGGTGAAGGGTTTGAGGCGCGAGCCTAGCCCCCCGGCAAGAATGACAACTTTCATTGGAGGTTCGATTCTGATGGAGACACGCTGATTGTTTGACGTGAACCACGGTTGAGTGTTGAGCGAAGCATGTCGCAGGCCTCTCTGATTCGCTCGAGCGAATTGAGAGTTGAGCTCGGCAGAGTGAGCCCCTCCGATGCCAAAGTCGAAGCGTTGGGGAAGTCCTCGCGAGTTCCATGTTGGCTATATGGTGGAAAGTCTGTAATTGGCATAAAGACGCGGCGCGTCGGCACGCCTTGCGCCAGCATGTCTGTTTGGAAGCCGGGAAGATCGAATCCTTCTCTCTCGATCCTGATACAAGTCAGCCAACGGGCATTCACACTATTGGGCTGATCCTGTTGCAGCGATACTCCATCGAGGTCGCTCAGCCCCTTTTCATAGATAGTGGCGAATGTTTTCTTTAACTGTAGAAAGCTATCGAGCTGTTCCAACTGAGCGAGCCCGATTGCGGCCTCGATGTTTGTCATTCGGTAGTTGAATCCAACTTCCGGGTGGAAGTACTTCTTCCCGCGATCGTGAGCCTGGTTGACTAGAAACTGGATATGATCAAGCCGCTCGGCGTTGTTACTAACAACAAGCCCTCCACCACCGGTCGTGATCATTTTGTTGCCGTTAAAACTGAAGCAGCCAAAGTCCCCCATCGTGCCAGAGGCGCGGCCTCCGTAGCTTGTTCCCAAGCTCTCCGTGGCATCCTCGATCACATAAACATTGTGGCGACGAGCGATGGCGATGATTGCGTCCATATTGGCCGAGTTCCCATAAAGGTGAACCGGTATGATCGCCTTCGTCTTATCAGTTATCGCCGCTTCGATGCGAGACGGATCTATTGTCCACTCGTCCAGTGTAACATCGACAAAAACCGGCGTCGCGCCAACATAGGAGACTGGATTCACAGTAGCGATGAATGTCATCGCGGGAACAATAACCTCGTCGCCGGGGCCAATTCCGAGTTCGTGAAGTGCCATGTGCAGCGAAGCGGTCCCGCTTTGCGTAGACACGGCCTGTTTAACGCCAAGGACCGCCGCCATCCTCTCTTGGAACCGGTCGACAAGCGGACCCACGACTGAGACAAAGCCGCTCTCGACGGCCTCGATCAACATGCGTTTCTCCGCTTCGCCTACTTTCGGTGCATCAAGATGGATGCGCTCAGACATTGTAGATTCCCGCCTTATACTGCTTGAGATTTTCACCTTTCGAGAACCAGACGATGGTCTCATCAAGACCGTCCTCAAAGGTATACGCCGGCTTCCAACGCGTCAATCTGGTGATCAACTCGTTATCGCCGAGCAGCCTTTCAACCTCGCTCTTTGATGGGCGCACCCTCTGGTCTTCGGCCACAATTCGCGTATCTGGTGCCAATCGCTCAACCAGTTTCTCCGCCAGCTGGCCGATCGATACTTCTTGGCAAGTGGCGATGTTCACCTCTCGGCCGAGTGTTTCTTCGGACCGTGCCAGTTCGATGAACCCCCGAGCCGTGTCCTTGACATAGACAAAATCGCGCGTCGGGTGCAACGACCCGAGCCGAATCTCGGGAAGCTTGTTCAGTAGTTGGGTGATGATTGTCGGGATGACAGCCCGAGCGGATTGGCGAGGGCCAAAGGTGTTAAATGGTCTGACGATTGTAACAGGTAACTCGAAGCTCTTCCAAAACGATTCCGCCAGTGCGTCCGCTGCAATTTTTGTGGCCGAGTAAGGCGACTGCCCCTGGCGTGGGTGCTTCTCATTGATCGGTGCGTAGAGTGCGGTTCCGTATACTTCTGACGTAGAAGTGACCAGTGTGCGCTCCACCTCTAAATCGCGCGCCGCCTGCAGCACGTTCAACGTTCCGATCATGTTGGTCTGAACATAGCTGGCCGGTGAATGGTAACTAAACGGAATTCCAATAAGCGCCGCGAGATGGAACACAATCTCGCAATCTTTCATTGCAGTCCGCACACCGTTCCCATCGGCGATGTCACCTGTAAATACGTCGACGTTTTCCATCACCTCCGGGGAGAGGGTATCCAGCCACCCCCACCTGTTGAAAGAGTTATAGTGAACGAACGCGCGAATGCGGCAGCCTTCCGAAACCAGCGCCTCCACGAGATGGCTGCCAATAAACCCGCCCGCGCCGGTTACCAGTACTGACTTCCCTTTGAATTCCATGCTCAAATCAACCTTTTCATGATGACAATCCGATACGTTGTCGCACCTGTTTCCATTCGGCCGAGCTAACCTCTCCCGAGACGCTCAGCGCAATACCATAAACAGCAACACCAACAGCGACGCCCGATAGCACATTCACGATAACCGAATCGGTGAGGTGGTGTCCAATGAAGTATGCGGGGACGGCCATGGCTGTGGCGCAGAGCCCCGCGCGGGCCAATGTCCAGGTGGGAAAGCGCCACGTCATGTATCGCTTTGATATGAAAACCACCAACGCCGTCATGAAGATGTAACTAATCGTCGTCGCGACGGCTGCTGCATAGTAACCATACTCGGGAATCAGTATCATGTTCAGAATGATATTCAGTGCGGTCGCGGCGAGAACACAGTACATATTGATACCTGTCTTTTTACTCAGCGTGAAAACAGCAGTGTAGCGGTGCGCAACGCCGAGAAAAAAGACGCCCAAGATAATCCACGGGATGATCGTCCACGCCTCATGGTACTGCTCACTCGTGAGAAGCTCGATGAGCGGCTTGGCGAGCACGCAGAGCCCCATGCCTGCGGGGATTCCCATGATCAAGTACATACGAGTAGCAGATGTGCGGAGTTTCTGTGAACTCTCGATCCCTTCGCTTTCCCATAGCTTGTAAGCAATCGGACCTTCTGCCATGAGAAACGCAGCGATGACGAAATTCATCGTTCGTTCGGTGATACTATAACTGGCCGAGTACAGCCCAACTTCATCCGACCCACGAAGCCATTCAATGAGATATCGATCAGCGAGACTAAGCGCCCATGTGCTCAAACTAACAACAGCAATAGGAACGCCGAAGGCCGCCATCTCGACGACGACCTTCCTCGAGATAACAGGCATGCCCACGAGGGTGTCTCTAGTGAAAATCGACCCCAATAGAAATGGGAAAACGATCACGGTGGAAATCGTGTTCCCCCAAAACATCGCCTCGATGCCATAGTTCCATTTAACTACCATCACCAGCCCGATAACCGTACCAACTATGCTTTTCCAGCAGGTGAAGATAGAGTACAAGCCGGACTTGAACCGGGCACGCAACAACGTCATCCACGAGAAGTACATCCCGTTGACGAGAAATGTCAGCAATGCGGCCTCAATGAATGGATCGCTCTCGAGTTCCGACTGCATGATGAGCAACCAAAATCCGAGAGCCACCAAACCGGGTATCAACACGCTCAGTAGAAGATAGGTGTTGATCAATTGGGGCAGTTTGCCCTCGCGCTCATACTGTGGTAGTAGCCGAAGCGTAGATGAATTGGTCCACGCGTAGGAGAGAATACCCAGCACAGTCAATGTTGCCAGATACAGAATGTAGCGACCATAATCTGCGGGGTCGAAGTGGTGAGTTAGGATCGGTAGAGATACCAACGCCACGAAAGCGGGGAGCACGTGAGACGGGGCGTACTTGGCGATGTCTGCTAGGAACCCCTTTGTCATCTTGCGACCTGTGCGATCTCCCTGATCTCGTGCGCTCGCCCCTTATGGCGACGGGTAGGCTGCATGGCGCCTCGGCGGGAGGCAATCGTTTAGCACGGCACCATTGCCTCGCCAAAAACTCCCTTTGCCAACCGAGACCGAGTGTCATCACTCTCGCTCGATACCCTAGACGGATGCCCCCGCCCCTTCGATGGCCGCCACCCCAAATCGAATCCTGATAGTAACGCACGGTTTCCCCCCGCTGGATCGGGGAAGCACAGTTCGTGTGACGTGCTTCACAAAGTACCTTCCCCATTTCGGGTGGATCCCGTCTGTTCTGACTGTGAAGCAGCACATAGCCGTTTCGCGGGGGGAGCGCAGTTTCGACCTCCCCCCGGACTTTCCCGACGCAGTGCGCATCATTCGCACGGACGTGGCGAAATCGGCAGCGAAGCCCTCCACGGAAACAGCAGCGTCCGATGCGCCCCGCACTCCCCCACAACCGTCACTCGTTCAGTCACTGGCTGGCAGATTCAAGAAAGCGATCGAGTATCTTGTCGCCTTTCCCGACACGCTCCTATGGTGGTATCCGAACGCGATGGCGGCCGGCCTGAAAGAAATCGCTGAAGGCGATTGCCAGATCATTCTTGCGACGGCTCCTCCCTTTACGAACTTCATTGTCGCGTGGCGGCTAGCAAAGAAATCAGGCCTCCCGCTGGTCCTCGATTTCCGCGACGAGTGGAGCACGAATCCACTGTTTATGGATCAGTTCATCTTCTACAAAAGATGGCTGGCGAGAAGGATCGAGAAGCGGATGATCGCCCTCGCTGAATTGGTGATTACGCCGACAGTTCCATCGACGAGGAACCTAGGGCGAAACGCGGGCGCTGATTCTCAATCGAAGTTTCTGACAATCCCCAATGGGTTCGACCCAGCGACGATCCCGACGGATACCTCTCACGCTGCGGCGAAGGACAAGGTCGTCCTCGCCCACACCGGGACGCTCTCCCCCGCCCGGAATCCGGTACCATTTTTCACCGCCATTCAGGAGGTCATGGCAGAGAAGCCGGAGCTTCGCGACAAGGTCGAGATCGTATTCATCGGTGCGATTGATCCCATCTGGGACGAGGCGTTCGCCCATTGGTCGAAGCTCTTTCCTATCGTGGTGAAGAATTCCTTACCCGCCAACGAGTTACTCCAGTGGTTCGCCGACGAGGTCACCGTCGGGCTCATCTTTCAGGGTAGCGGCGATGGCGGAAAGCGCGCGATTCCGGGCAAGCTCTACGAGTACTTCGCGCTCGGCAAGGTGGTCCTGTGCATGGACGACCCCGACGGCGCGACGTCGCAGATGCTTACCGCGATGGGGCTCGACTTGCTTGCGCCATTGAACGATCCGAAGGCCATCGCTGCTCAGCTGAAACGATTCCTCGCGGAAGCCTCCGAGTACCAAGCCAAGTACACTTTGCCCCCGAATGTCTTGGGGAAGTTTGACCGAAAGCAACAGGCGGGAGAGCTCGCTTCTGCGCTCGATCGGATCGGTAAGCAACGATGACTGATGGGAACGCGAAGAGCCTTTTGGTATCGATCATCACGCCCTGTTGGAACGCCGAGCGCTTCATCACCGAGTGCTACGAATCCATCTGCGCGCAGAGCTACGAGAGCTGGGAGTGGATCGTTTCCGACGACGGCTCGACCGACCGATCGGTGGAAGTACTCAAGAAGATTGCCGAGGCGGACCCTCGCGTCCGGGTCATCGAACCGGCGAAGGCAAGCCTCCCCGCGCGGATGAGAAACGCTGCGATGGCGGTTGCCGAGGGCGACCTCTTCGCGTTCCTTGATGTGGACGATCTCTTCGCGGAGGGACGTCTCAAGCACGGGGTCGAGTATCTGGGCGAACATCACGAAGTCGATCTGGTGTACTCGTGGGTCGAGGAGTTTTGGGAGGAACCCGGGCGGCCTCCCATTTTTTGGCCTCGAATTGAGCTGCCCGACGACCCCCTCAAACTCCTCCTGAGGAAAGGAACCTTCATCTGCACCTCCTCTGTGATGTTTCGCCGCAAGATCTACGACGAACTCGGCGGAATGTCGGAGGACCCACGGCTGAGGGTTGCCGACGACTTGGAGTTTCTGATCGCGGCCGCTGACCACCATCGCTTTGGGCGCGTGGAGGGTCGGCTCGCGAAGTACCGCGTTCACGGTTCGGGGATTTCTCGCGAAGACACCTTCATCTGGAACGAGGGCTTGAAGAGCGAGTTGGAGAAGAACGGAATTCTTTCGGGGAAGTACGGCGGGTACTACCTTTCAAACTTCTACTTCAAGCGCGCGGAAAAACATCTCGGTGAGCCAGAAGCCCGCGTGAGGTCAGATTTCCTGCGGGCGATCCTTCACGACCCGACCTATGTACGCCGCTGGGTTGGCGGCCTGTCGTTGCTCATGCCGCGCAAACTCCTCATCAAGATCTATCACAGACTGAAGCGATCGCAGGCAACCATCGAGAAGGATTCCGCCTTTCCCGATGGGAGCGCGTGAGCGCGCCGGCGGCGCATTCCATGACGTTCTAATCCCCGAACACCGCGGTGCGCCGTCCTCGGAATGCGATTGACTCAGCCGGGCTGGATTTATTTCATCGCAGGTTTAGTTGCGCCGGATAAGGGCGCAACCAGGAGAAGGGGAGTGCATTATGTCGGAAGCATGTGCGGAACAATCATCGGAGAAGGTGCGCGTCACCAACTCGGAAATCGCGGAGATGATCCGGTCCAACGACCGGTTTCTCATCGTTAGTCACCAGCGGCCCGACGGCGATTGCATCGGATCGACGATGGGACTGCTCTTGGGACTTCGCGCTCTTGGGAAAACGGTCGCAGCCTATAACTCCACGGGCCTGACCGAGAAGTGGAGTTTCGTGCCCTGCTGGCAGGAAATCCGCACCTCGATGCCCGAGTGGACGCCGAACGTGACGATCTTCGTGGATTGCGGTTCGGCTGCCCGCGTAAGAGACGGGTTCCGCGCACCGGGCATTTCCATCAACATCGACCACCACATCACAAACGATTGCTTCGGCGACTTCAACCTGATCGAGGTCGAGGCCTGCGCCGTTGGCGAGCAAATCTACAATCTGCTGAAGGAACTCGGCGTGGAAGTCGATAGCGACATCGCCAGCTCAATCTACCTTTCAATCATGAGCGACACGGGGAGCTTTCGCTACTCGAACACAAGCGCGAGGGCGTTCCACATCGCCGGCGAGATGGTGAGCGCGGGGGCCAACCCGGGCGAGACCTGCCAGCGCGTCTACGAATCCAAGAGCAAAGGCGAGATGGCGCTGATCGCTCAGGTTCTCAACCGATTGAACTACGAGGAAGAAGAAACTTTCGTTTGGAGCGAGTTGCTCCAGGCCGACTACCAGGCTAACGGTGGCCCCGAATCCGAGCCCGAGGGTCTCGTCAGCGACATCCGCGCGGTCAACGGCGTCGAGGTTTCCTGCCTCATGCACGAGCTTCCCAATGGCGAAGGCATCCGTGCCGGTTGGCGCGGTAAAGGCAACGTCGACTGCACGGCGATCGCCGAGGCGTGCGGCGGCGGCGGGCACTTCAACGCAGCCGGTGCGATGATTCGGGGCGTGACCTACGAGGAAGGTAAGCGAAAGGTGCTCGAGACCTCTCGCCGCGTCGTCGCTGAATGGGTCAGTAAAAACCGTTAACGCAGTTCTTGCGCCGCAGGGGCGCGATGATTGACAAAATGGCGTGTGCAATTGCACACGCCATTTTTCTTTGCGCAACGCTTGCACAGAAAGCGACCCGGAACGATGTCAAACGCGGCCAAGCCCACCCTCTCTTCAGGTATCAACGGCGAAACGAAGGAAACCATGGACGTGCGCCGCGCCGACTGGCGCATCGGTCACGTGGTCTACCAAATCTTCCTCGATCGCTTCGCGCCGTCTGACCGGCTCGACGAAAAGCGCGCCCTCTACGCCTCGCCTCGTCGCCTGATGAGCTGGGACGAGGAACCCTCGCGTGGTGCCTATCTCCACGATGAGCACATCAGCGAAGCTGAGACCCAGTTTTGGGGCGGCGACTTGCACTCGCTCATGGGACAGCTCGATTACCTCCGCGACCTCGGGGTTGATCTCGTCTACCTCAACCCGGTGTTCGAGGCGTTCTCCAATCATAAGTACGACGCGAGCGACTTCCGCAAGATCGATCCGGCCTACGGGACCAATGAGGACCTCGGCGCGCTGAGTCGCCAGTGTCACGAGCGCGGCATGCGGCTCATGCTCGATGGCGTGTTCAACCACATCGGCAGGCGGTCGGCGCACTTCCAGTCGGCCATCGCGAACGGCAGCGGCAAGAACCGCGACCATTACTACATTGGAGAGAATTATCGGAACGGCTACCGGGGGTGGCGCAACGTGGCGAACCTGCCCGAGCTGAATCTGGAAAACCCCGATGTCCGAGAAATGGTGTATCGCGCGGAGGACAGCATCGTGCAGGGGTGGATTCGCGACGCGGGCATCGACGGCTGGCGGCTCGACGTCGCGCCGGACCTCGGCTTCGAGGTCCTCGGCGAACTGACCGACGCCGCGCACTCGGCCGACCCGCAGAGCTGCGTGATCGGCGAGACATGGAACTACCCGGAAGAGTGGCTGCACGTCCTCGATGGCGTGATGAACATGCACGCGCGGCTGCTGATCTTGAATCTTTGCGATGGGAAGATGGGGCCCGGCGCATTCGCCACGGCCTTCGAGCGCATGGTCGACGACAGCGACTATGAGGGGTTGCTGCGCAGTCACATGGTCCTCGACAACCACGACGTCCCACGCATCCAAACGCTCCTCGAAGACCCGGCGATGCTACGCATGGCGCGAGTTCTTCAGTTCACACTGCCCGGCTGCCCGGTGATTTACTACGGCTCGGAGCTGGGAATGAAGGGCGGCCACGATCCGCTCAATCGCGGGCCGATGCGATGGGAAACGGCAAACGACGAAAACGAGGACCTGACTTTCATCAAGAAACTGACGGCGATTCGGCGCGAGTTCGGGGCGCTGCGCTACGGAAACTACCGTAGGCTCGACGCCGAAGAATTGGTGGCGTTTTCGCGCACGACGGACTGCGCGCGCGACACGATCCTGGTTTTCGCGAACCCCTCCGACGAGGAAGTCCACGACATTATGGCCGTGCGCAACTCGCGCCTTATGGACGTGGCACCGCTGGAATGCCTTCTCTCCGGCGATCACATCAGTATGCACTGCGGCGTTGCGGAAGTGACACTTCCACCCAAATCAATTCGGGTTTTCAGGACGTTGGATTGGGATCAGCCCGGCGGCTACTCGCTCTACAAGCGCGTGCCGTAGGGGGAACGACCGGCGTTAGGACTCGCCGTTTTCCTTCTGCCACTCTTCCTTCTCCGCCTCGTGGCCGAAGCCGCGGAGCTCATAGAGCGCGTGGTTGCAGAGGGCCTGTGTTTCCCTGAGGTGCTTGTCGAGTGCCGGGTCAGTTGCGACCACATCAAGCGACTCGATAGCGGATTCAAGGGCGCGTTCGATAAGGTCCTGGACGTTTTCTCCGTTCATCATCATACTCCCTTGTCTGCGGAGGCTTTCTCGCAGTTCTCTGAACGAGGTAAAGCGCAAAGTTCAGACCCGATGGGCAAAAGTTCCGTACGACTGTGTTTTCCCCCCTTTATCGCGACGTTTTCTCAAGCGGCCGAAAGTAGCGTGCGCCCCTGAAAAACAAGGTCAATTTCCAACGCAAACGAACGTTTACAAACTCTTCCTGTAAACGAATTTCGCACTCGGCAAATTGGACTTCGATCTTTTTAGGGGAATTGCGTTCCCGTCCGATGTAACCGCCGCGATACACCTCGCGTTGCCATTGTGCGAAAGACTTCACGGTGGTGAGCACATTTTCGACGCATCGCCTCCGGGGCCAGCCCATCTCTTTTTATCAGTATTTTCGGTCCAAATCCGGTCACTCCTCATTCAGGGCTTGCCATAGACCCGGCGGGGATCATATCATCGTATACGAATATGCTGATATGGGCGCTGCCCAAGTCACATCGGATTGGAAGTTTGCTATGACGGACAAAGACAACAACCGCCTCCTGGACTATCACCAGCCTCCGATCGAGGACGTGCTTGCCGAACGCATCATGATCTTTGACGGTGCCATGGGCACCATGATCCAAGGCTACAGTCTTGAAGAAGAGGATTTCCGTGGCGATCGCTTTAAGGATCACGACCACGATCTGAAGGGGAACAACGACCTCCTCGTCCTCACCCGCCCGGAGATTATCCAAGCGATCCACAAGGAGTTCCTCGACGCCGGCGCCGACATCATCGAGACGAACACGTTCAGTTCTCAGCGCATTAGCCAGGCGGACTACGGGTTGGAGAAGTACAGCTACGAGCTCAACCTTGAGGCAGCAAAGGTTGCCCGTCGAGCCGTCGAAGCGAAGATGGCAGAAGACCCAACGCGCCCGCGTTACGTCGCCGGCTCCATCGGACCGACCAATCGCACCGCGTCGCTCTCCCCGGACGTGAACAATCCCGGCTTCCGCGCCGTGAGCTTTGACGATTTGGTCGCCGCCTACGACGAACAGATTCGCGGGTTGATGGATGGGGGCGTTGATCTGCTCCTCCCGGAAACGACTTTCGACACGCTCAACCTCAAGGCTGCGATCTACGCCATTGAGCAGTACTTCGAAAAGGCCGACGTCCGCGTTCCGGTGCTCCTGTCAGTCACGATTACCGATAGGTCCGGTCGTACGCTTTCCGGCCAGACGCTAGAGGCTTTTTGGTATTCCATCGAGCACGCCAAGCCGCTCGCCGTCGGGATTAACTGCGCGCTCGGTGCGGATGAGATGCGTCCGTATATCGAAGAGCTCTCGAACCTCGCGACCTGCCCGACCTTTGTCTATCCCAACGCGGGCCTCCCCAACGAATTTGGCGAGTACGACGACACGCCGGAACACATGGCAGGATTGCTGGGCGAGTTTGCGGAAGCCGGTTGGCTGAACATCGTCGGCGGCTGTTGCGGCACGCGCCCGGAACACATCCGCGCCATCGCCGACGTGATGGCGAAGCACCCACCTCGCGAGGTTCCCGAGCTGAAACCGCGCCCGCGCTTCAGCGGACTCGAACCACTCGTACTCACCGAACACTCCGGCTTTCAGATGGTCGGCGAGCGCACAAACGTCACCGGCTCCCCGAAGTTCAAAAAGCTGATCAAGGAAGAAAACTTGGAGGACGCGCTCGCCGTGGCCCTTCAGCAGGTCACCAACGGCGCGAACATGCTCGACGTAAACATGGACGAGGGCATGATCGACTCCGAAGAGGTCATGGAGCAGTTCCTGCACCTCGTCGTTGCCGAACCCGACATCGCGCGCGTTCCGATCATGATCGACAGCTCGAAGTTTTCAGTCATCGAGCGCGGCCTGCGCTGCCTTCAGGGAAAGTCGGTCGTGAACTCGATCAGCCTCAAAGAAGGCGAAGACGAGTTCCGTCGTCAGGCTCGAGAGATTCGCCGCTTCGGTGCGGCCACGGTCGTCATGGCGTTCGACGAAAAGGGTCAGGCCGATACCGCAGAGAGGAAAGTCGAGATCTGCGAACGCGCCTATAATATCCTGGTCGACGAAATCGGCTTCGAGCCGGGCGACATCATCTTTGATCCGAACATCCTCACCGTTGCGACGGGAATGGACGAGCACAACGACTACGCCGTAGCCTTCATCGAGGGCACGCGACAGATCAAGGAACGCTGCCCCGGTGCGCTGGTGAGCGGCGGCATATCCAACATCAGCTTCAGCTTCCGCGGCAACAACCGCGTACGCGAAGCCATGCATGCTGCTTTCCTCTACCATGCGATCCATGCTGGCCTCGACCTCGGAATCGTGAACGCTGGGATGCTGGAGGTGTACGAGGAGATCGATAAGGAACTGCTCGAATACGTCGAGGACGTGTTGCTAAATCGTCGCGACGATGCGACCGAGCGCCTTATCGATTACGCTGAGAAGGTGAAAGACGAGGACGGCGGCACGACCAAAAAAAAGGAAACTCTCGAATGGCGAGAGGCTCCTGTTGGCAAGCGCCTCAGCCATGCTCTCGTGAAGGGCATCGTCGAGTTCATCGACGACGACACAGAAGAGGCGCGGCAGGAATACAACCGCCCGCTGGAAGTCATCGAAGGTCCGCTCATGAGCGGCATGAACATCGTCGGTGACCTGTTCGGCGACGGGAAAATGTTCCTCCCTCAAGTTGTCAAGAGCGCCCGAGTCATGAAGAAGGCCGTCGCCTACCTCATTCCCTTCATGGAAGAGGAGAAGCGGCTTTCCGGCAACACGGAAGATTCGCGCGCGCGAGTGCTCCTGGCGACGGTGAAGGGCGACGTCCACGATATCGGCAAGAACATCGTCGGCGTGGTCCTCGGTTGTAACAACTTCGAAGTCATCGACATGGGCGTTATGCAGTCCTGCGACAAAATCCGCAAGATGGCCCGCGAGAAGAAGGTCGACGCGATTGGCCTCAGTGGGCTGATCACGCCGTCGCTCGACGAAATGGTTCACGTCGCCAGCGAAATGGAGCGGGAAGGCTTCAAGATTCCCCTCCTGATCGGTGGAGCGACGACGAGCAAGATTCACACAGCCGTCAAGATCGCGCCGAAGTACTCCGGCCCCGTGGTGCACGTTCTCGACGCCTCACGCGCCGTGGCGGTCGTTCAGAGCCTCGTCGAGGAAGGCACGCGCGACGCCTTCGTCGAGAAGATCGACGAAGAGTATCAGGCACTCCGCGAGCACCACGAATCGCGGCAGAAGAAGATTCGGTTGGTTTCCCTCGATACGGCCCGCGCCAACAAGACGCGAATCGATTGGCGGAAGGCGGAGCTCGACACGCCAGAGTTCACAGGCACGAAGGTTTTCGACAACTACCCGCTCGAAGAAATCGCCGAGTACATTGACTGGTCGCCGTTCTTCCACACTTGGGAACTGCGTGGGGTTTACCCTGAGATTCTCAACCACGAGAAGTACGGCGACCGCGCCCGGGAACTGTTCAACGACGCTCAGGCAATGCTCAAAGAAGTCGTCTCGGGGAAGAAGCTCACCGCCCGTGGCGTCTGCGCGTTCTGGCCGGCCAACAGCGTTGGCGACGACGTCGAGATCTATACCGACGATTCGCGGAAGGAAGTCCTCACGACGATCCATTTCCTCCGCCAGCAGATCGAGAAAAGCGACAAGCCGCACTACTGCCTCGCCGACTACATCGCGCCGAAGGAAAGTGGACAACCCGACTACATCGGCGGCTTTGCGGTCACGACGGGTCACGGCGTCAACGAGCTCGCCGCGAAGTACGAGGCGGACCACGACGACTACAACTCGATCATGGTAAAGGCTATCGCCGACCGCCTCGCTGAAGCCTTCGCCGAGCTCATGCACCGCAAGGCGCGCGAGTTCTGGGGTTACGGCAAGGGTGAGGCACTCAGCAACGAGCAGATCATCGCCGAGAAGTACCGCGGCATCCGCCCGGCGCCGGGCTACCCCGCCTGCCCCGATCACACGGAGAAGCCGACGCTCTTCACGATCCTCGACGCGGAAGCCAACGCGGGAATCGAGCTGACAGAGAGCTGCGCGATGATGCCCGCCAGCTCGGTGAGCGGATTCTACTTCGCCCATCCCAAGGCACGCTACTTCAGCGTGGGCAGTCTCGGACGCGACCAGATCGAAGACTACCAGCAGCGCAAGGATGTGCCGCTGGAGGAAGTCGAGCGCTGGCTCTCCCCAAACCTCGCCTACGACCCCTCAAAACAACCCGCGCCCGAACCCGCAACAGTCGGCTAGCGCGAGAAAATGAGTCGACCCATCGAGGCCGGAGAGAAATTCTCCGGCCTCGATTCGTTTTTAGGAGACATCGCCATGAAGCTTTTCCCAGTCCTGCTCGCCTTACTCTTCTTCGCCGCAACCACGGCCCGAGGTGCCGAGTACGTCTACGATCTTGGTGATGGGAAGTCCGCCGTGCTCCTCGACGGCAAGGAAGGTCAGGCCGCGATCACCGACGAGGGCGGCGCTGAAGGTTGGTTCGACCGCCTCGGCAAATACGAACTGCGTGCACGGCTTGGCCACGAACCGGAAGGCACCACTCTCGAAGAGAAAAAGACCGAGCTGAAGGAACACCTGCGAACCACCATCGAAGATTGGACAGAAGCCGAGCGGGAGGGCATGGTAAGGCACATGAAGCAGGCTAAAGCCGCCGCCGACGAGGTCTTTCCAGAGTTCATCCCCAATCGATGGTATATCGTGAAGACCAGTGGCAAAGACGAAGGCGGCGCGTGGTACACGCGCAGCGATAAGACCTTTTTCCCAAAGCAGTGGCTCGATCAGTTGGACTCAGAGAGCATGGACAGTTTCTATCGTCACATTCTACTTCACGAAAACGCTCATTGCTGGTCACGTGCGAACCCTGAACTTCGCGAAGAACTCTACAGTCTAACCGGCTTCCAGCCGGTTAATGAAATCGATTTGGGCGAATGGCTAGGCGATCGAGTCCTCACCAATCCCGACGCGCCAGACCTCCGCTGGGTTTCCAACGTAGGCTCGGAAGAATCCCCGCGCTACGGGATGCTCGCCTTTACAATCCAGGGGAACGACTTCTCGATGGAGTTTCAGCGGCTGCTCATGTCGGGCAGGCCGACGATGTATCAGGTCTCCGAGGTGAACGATGGCAGCTGGAAGGTGGACTACAATGAAGACGGCACTGCCGTGGCCATCCAACGCAGTGACGCGAAAGAGTTTTTCGAGAAGCTCACGGTCAATTCGAACTACATCCTCCACGCCGAGGAGGTCCTGGCAGAGAACCTCGCGATGATGGTTTCATACTTCGCGGGAGTCTCCCCCGCATGGGGTCAGGGAAGCGTTGAGGACCCTGCTCCGTTGGAAGAACTCGCAAAGGCGTTAGGCTTGGAAGTCGCCGAACCGGCAACCAAGTAATTTCCCGGGCCAAAGATCAGGTTGAATATCCGTGCCGCTTGACCGTATAGTATCCGGGAGTGGAGGGAGAAGCTCTGCCCTCGACCATACTGGAGGTAAACTGATGTCTGGTTTTTCATGGACTTACGATACTCAAAAAGACGGCGGCAAACCCGCCAGTGACGCCGAAGCTCAGCGGGCCGGTGCTCGCCTCGACGAAGAGAGCCAGCGCCGGGTCGACGAAAGCCGTAACATGCTCTCGAAACTCTGGGACAATGTCCGAACGCTCGGCAAAATGATCAAGGACCCGGGGTACTCTTTTCCGACTCAGCTAAAGGTACTCTTCGTAGTCGCGGCAATCTACGTGATCTCGCCCATCGATCTGGTTCCTGATTTCTTGATCCCCTTCGGCGTGCTCGATGACGCAGGGCTCATTGCCCTCGTCTTTTCGATGATGACTGGCGAGATTGGGAAGTACAAAGACAAGCTCTGGCCGCGCGCCGAGCGAGTTGACGAGTAGCGGCGGGAGACCGCCCCTTACTCCATCCCCCACATCGTCGTCTCGACATGATCGGGGCGGACTTGCCGGATCGCGAAGAAGCGCCCCTGCGTAAACGTCGCCCCGATGCGGTTCCTCCCGCGATCACTGACTTGATCAAGCGCCGCACGCCACGGCCCCGTGGGCTGGTCCGCATAGAACACCTGAATCAACGAGTCATCAACGCCATCAACTTCTCGATTGAGATAAGTAAACGTTAACGAAGTTGAGGAGAAGGAGCGGTCTGTATCCAGCTCCCACAGCAGCGCGATCGAGTCCTCGGGTGGGGCGAGGTTTTCCGTGATCGCCAGTGCCGCGTCTTCTCGATAGAGCGTCATCGTCGTAAAGGATGCGTCGCCGCCGGTGTACTTCACTTTCGCTCGAATGGAGGAGCCGAAGTCCAGCACGGGTGGGGTCCCGGCAACCGAGGCCTTCTTAGCCCGAGCGAATTTCGCGACGCCGTCGCCATGGACGACATAGGCCGCGCCGGTGAAGTTTCCGCCTTCGGGAACGTGGACCGGATCCGGCGCGACGGCTGGGTTGTTGGCGTAAATCGCCGCTGCAGCGAAGTCGCCAAATCCGTCGAAATCGACATCGCCCCCCGCCTCCAATCCGAACCCGAAACCGTTCTGTGCATCAGCGCCGTGGACGACGACATCCGGCGTGTCGGTCGTGAGGTCGATGGTCCTGCCGCGGAGATCTGCCGAACCGTAGATCACAGAAATACTCCCTGCGTCGTCGCGGTCGCCGGTGGGTCCGTCGTTCATGATTGAGCCGACCAATACATCGTCGAGGCCGTCACCGTTGACGTCGCCGCAGCTCACCGAGATTCCGAGAACTGATCCGGCACCGTTTGCATCGACCGGTTCGCTGCGACCGAGGATCCGCGTCTCGCCGAGCGGCGAAGTTGCTCCGTCCGTATCGAGCGAAAAGCTCTCCCCGCCCAAGTCTGCCGCCCCCCAAATGATGTACGCCTCCCCCGTGGCGATGGGAGTTCCGCCCGGGCCGTTCGCGTTCGGAGCGGACACGACAATATCGCCGAAGCCATCGCCATCGATATCTCCGACCGCGACGCTGTGGCCGAACCGGTCATCGATGTCATCGCCGGAGATTCGTGTCTCCCCCCAAGCCGTCGTCACTCCGCCGGTGGAAAGATCGACCTGCTGCTTCTCTAATGCTGCCGAACCGTAGACGATGAAGACTCTACCAGGGGAAGTCCCGGGAGCGAGCGGCGATGTGGCTCCGAATACGACGTCGTCATAGCCGTCGCCGTTGATGTCCCCCGAGGCGAGCGAGATGCCCGCTGCGCCGCGCATCTCGTCGCCGCTGATTCGCGTTTCACCGGCCTCGCTGAGCGGGCCGTCTGTGTTGAGATCAATGCGCCGCGCGCGAGACTGTGGCGCGCCCCAAATCACGTAGATGCGGCCAGTCTGATCTTCGTCCAACCCTTGAGTCGGAGTTCCATCGTAGCGATCCGCGCCGGTGGAGGACATGAGCAAGTCGTCATATCCGTCAGCATTGAGGTCGCCAAACGCCACGGAAAACCCTGCTGAATCGATCTTGTCGTCGCCGTAGATGCGCGTCTCGCGCCAGATACTGGTGAGGCCACCGGTGTTGAAATCGATTGTCTCGTTGCGAATTCCCGCGCCACCGAAGAGGAGTATCACCTCGCCGGTGGCGTCTTGGGTTTTCGAGTTGTTCAGGAACCCGTCGCCGAGAAATGCGCCCATCGCGAGGTCCGCAATTCCGTCGCCGTCGAAGTCTCCAGTCGCCACGGCGCGGCCCATCACGTCGCCGTTGTCGTCGCCGTAGATACGCGTTTCCCGCTCCAGTGAGCTCGTCGTCGCATCAAGATCATAGTCCTGCCCGCGGAGTTCCTCGCTGCCCCAGAAGACGTAGGCCTCACCGTTATCCGCATCAACGCCTTCGTCGAGATACCCGTCGCCACGGTAGACACCCACGATCAGATCGTCGATGCCATCGCCGTCGAGGTCGCCGAAGGCAATGCCGCTATGATCGCCGGAGCCGAGCAGGTCCTTGAGATCATCGCCGAGAATTTCTATGACAGGCACGGGGTCGGGATCAGCGAGGTCGATGACGGAGGGAATGGGCTCGCCCGCAGCCGCGCTGGCGAGAAGCGGGAGGGTGAGGGTGGCGAAGTAGAAGCTGCCGTACTTCATCGGAGCGTTTTCTACCTGAGTATACCGGCCGGGGACCATCGGCTAGCGGAAGCGAACCAGATCGGATGAGTCCACTACTTGGTCGAAATTCGAATCCTTGAACGAGTCGTCGACCGATGAAATTTGCCCGAGCAAATCAGCGAGGACGACCTCCATTGGGTCCTGTCCGGGGATCACGTGAATTCCTGTGATCTCGTCGACAGGCAGCACCTGAACAGGGTCCTGACCGATTACGGTGTCGCCGCTATCGACTCCCCTAAGCAGAATCGTGAAGGGCGCGGATGGCGCCCCGGTTTCGCTGGGAGTAAACTCAAAGTCGACGACCTCGCCGCTGGCGAAGCTCGTGTTCCCAAAAATGTCGGACACTGTGAGGTCACGTCGCCTGTTACCAGACTCACTGTCGTCTATCGCCGCCTGATTGCCCAAGGAGGGAGAGACAACGGTCGTGACGTCGTCACTGGAAGCCCATGTGTCCATCTTGCTCTCAGCGACTGAAGCGAAGTCGCCGGCTCCGTCCGGCCAACTCACCCGCACCTGAATGGCGCTCAGGTCGAGTTCGTTGTCGTAGATCGTCAGCCGCAGCTTGAGGGGCTGATCAACTTCTGCCGTCTGCTTGCCGTTGTAGTGCAGGTAAAGGCTGCGCTCCGGCGCGTCATCTCCGGCGGTTGCCAAAGAAGCGCCCAGCATCGTCGCCAGACCTAAGGTAATGAGTGTCTTCTTCATGAAAGCGCCCTCGTAGTGTTTTATCCTCCTGCGGAAACGCACAAGCCCGGTGCCTGAAGGCAGGGATCGATGCCAGGCGTCACGGGGAACCCGATCAAGGTATCGACCGTCAGAATCTCTATGGGGTCCTGACCGACCAAAGTGTCACCCAAATCCGCGCCCTGAAGCAGGAGGTCGAAGACCCCCTGCGTCGTCGGCTCGTACTCAAACTCGACCAGCATGCCGCTCGAAAAGCTTGTTACGCCCTGCAAATCGGCAGCGGTGATGGTGCGGTAAACGTGCCCCTGCTTTGTCAAGTCCTGCGCAGGCGACTGATCCAGTGCGGGCGATACGACGACTGTCACGTCCCCCCCATTCTCCCAAGCAGCTGACCCCATGGGGACGCTGCCGAGGTCGCCCGCACCCTCCGGCCAACTCAGCCGGACCTTCGTCGCGGAAATGTCGGTCGTGTTGTTGAGCAACTCCAGCCCGAGCCGCAGCGGGTCGCCCGACTGCACCGGACCGGCGGAGCTCTTAAGTAGCCGCAGCGTCGTACCCACTGGCGCCTGCGGCGTGAGGTCCGGCCCCATTGAGGTTACGGAAAGGTTTTGCAGTGTCACTTCGATGCCCGAATCGTTGTCGGAGGTATCCGAGTAGATGTAGTCGAAGGAGAGGAAAGCGGTCTCGCCATCCAGAACCTCCGGCGCCTCGAACCAAACGTGGTAAGTGCGCGGCGAGCCATCGAGCGGCACGAGGGGGTCGGTGCCGGTGGATTCGATATTGGTGTAGGCGGAGGCGTTCAGCGATGAATCATTCATGCGCAAACGGAACGCCGGAACTTCGGTTTGTTGCGAGGGGTCCGCATTGGTGGCAACGTCGAAGGTGAAGTGATAGAGACGCCCACCCTCGAAGACGACTCCCTGCTCCGCTTCCGGTGAACCCCAGAAACCGAAGGTGGTCGTGTCGGCGTTCTTGCCGGTGGCTCCCGACAGGGAAAGGCCCGCAGTTGTCGCGCGAGAATTCGGCGAGGTTAGGAGCGTCGTGTCACGGAACGTCCATCCAAAGTCGCCCATGCTGAAGTCGCGGGTTAGCTCGTCGCGCTCCTCGCCGAAGCCTGCCAGACTGATCTTTTCGAGGCTGACGAAATCGAGAGAAATCACGGCCTCCGGAGCATCTGTCGGGTCGAAGTTGAGGACCTCGAAATCGAGGATGAACTCATCCTCGTTCTCTGGCTGATTGAAGAACTGATGGTACTCGCGCTCGCCAACTCGGGGCGAGAACACTGCGTCGCCGGTCGAGCTGGCGACGAGCACTGAGCTCTGCTGGAAGCTTGCGGTCGAGGCGCGCATCCGAACGGTCGGCGCGAGGCGAATGTCGGCAACGTCGGAGCCAATCAGCCAGTTCGCGCGGAACAACCGGTCGTCGTCCGGAGCCGCACCGGTAATCCGCGAGCTACCGCCGATGACGAACTGCGGCGACTCCCAGAAGCTGTAGCTGTTGGTGTTGCTGGTGGTCATGATATTCAGCGCGCCGTCGCCATGGAAGCCGGTCGCATCAGGGAACGCGCCGGGGAGCAGGTAGGACCAGCCTTCTGCGTCATCGTCGAATGTGAATTCAATGTAAGGGAAGGGGTCCGGCGTTTCCGTCGGCGTGACGGTCGGCGTCGGGGTCGCCGTAGGCGTCATCGTCGGTGTATCCGTCGGCGTCATCGTTGGGGTCGCGGTAGGCGTCATGGTCGGTGAGGGAGACGGAGCCGGCGTGGGGGTACAGGACGGCGACATGGTTTGAGTTGGCGTTGGCGTTCGTGTCATCGTCGTCGTCGGCGTCGGCGTTTCGGTCATGGTCGGCGTGGGAGACGGCGTCGGTGTCGGAGTAGTTGCGCTGACGATTTCGAATGTGATCGAAGTGTCGATGTTTGCTGAGGTCTGCTGCACGCCACCGTCGCAGATCAGAACCGGCTGGGAAAACGGATTCGTCATCGGTCGGCCCTCGATTGTGATCTGCGATCCAACCGCGAGTGGCGTCGGAATGGTGAAGGTCAGCTCATAGATCATCACATCGCGTGCCGTGTCGTCTGTCTGGACGCAACGAGCCGAAGTAAAGTTGCGCGAGACAAAGCCAGCGGTCTCCGCGAAGGGCGCCTGATCCAGCGGCGGGTTGAACGCGGTAATGCTCAGCCCCACGTCGGGGGTGTCCATCGCGGCGACAATCTCAACAGTATCGGGAAACAGAAGGTTATGGGCGAAGCCGCCGACGGCGCATTCCATGTCGCGCGCGCTGACCAAAAAGGAAAAGGAAGTCTCCCCTTCCAGAATGTCTGTACCCGCATTGGTGGCCTCGAAGAAGACTTCAGGAATCGGGCCGGGGCCGCGATCCTGAGCCGAAAGCCCCCCCGCAAGTGCTAGGAACGTAATTGCCAAAAGTGATACCAACTTGTTCATGAACGCGGATCCTCACCTGAATTCTGTTGTTAGGTCGTTTCTACTTCTTTTGGTAAACGCACCCTTGGAAACCGTGGGCGTCGAGGTAGTGAGCCGCCTCGTCGATGCCTGAGGTGCCGACATATTCAACGCCGCCTGTCCAAGGGAGCAGTGTCTCCAGTGCCATCCTGCCGAGGGGGGACGAATCGAATTCGGCCGGGTCCCAGCGCAGGATCAGTGAAACCTCTGTGGGAGGGATGGTCGCAAGCAATCCAAAGATTTCGCGCAACTCCGATTCGCTCCACTTTTGCAGCGCCATCGATACGGCCGGTCGCACGCCGTCGACGTGCAAGGTCCGATGCCACTTGGCTCGCAGCCGCGTCAGACGCTCGCGCCCTTCTGCGGTCTTTAAGTCCGCCTCCACGCCGACTGAATGCGGGCGCATCCGCAGCGCGTAGCCTCCCAGAAACGGATCGCGAAAGTAGTCGTCGATGTCGTCGTCTTCGATGGGGACAATCAGCGCGCCGATGGCGCGACACGTCTCGACGCAGTGGCGGCGGATTTCCTCGAGCTGTCCCGGCGACATCGCGCCGGGATTGCAATAGAGCAGGAGGTCGCCGCCCGTCGTTTCCGCGAGAAGCTCCGGCGAGAAAGTCGAACTGGCATCGAAGGAGGCACTCGCCCCGCGCCGCTTGGGCGACGCAAAAGGTTCGCACGGCGGCAGCGCAATCGGCACGGTGTCGCCTTCGCGGCTGCGCCCGTCTCGAAACGGGGGCTGGGGAAGATCGTTGATGCGCAGGATCATCGCCGCCTCCGAGACATCGGAAAAGCCGTGGCGCGTTCCTGCGCGGACAACAAGCACGTCGCCGCTTTCCGCCTCGAGCTCCTCGCCCGCCTCGAAAGTCTTCAGCCGGCCTTCGAGAATAAAGTACACCTGATTGGCATCGGAGATGTGGGGCGCGATGGACTCACCAGGGGCCAGCGCGATGGGCTCCGCCTGTTCAATCACGCACCAGTTTGGGCGCATGGCCCGCAGCGATTGCAGATTCAGGAGTGCCATCAGGAACCCGACCTGGCCGGCTGGTTCGAAAGGAACTCAAGGCATGCGCGCATCTGTGCAGGTAGGTCTGGCGGCGTCCGGGAGGTGATCAGATTGCCGTCGACGACCACTTCTTCGTCCAGGAACGTCCCGCCCGCGTTGATGAGGTCGGTCTTGATCGCGCCCACCGAGGTGAAGTTTTTTCCCCTCACGATGTCCGCCTCGGCCATCACCCACGGGCCGTGGCAAATCGAGGCGACGAGTTTGCCTTCGAGAAAAATGTCGCGGACGAACTGCACCAAGTCCGCGTAGCGCCGCATCTTGTCGGGTGCGTAGCCGCCGGGGATAAACACGCCATCGTATTCGTGAGTGCTCACGTCCTCGACCGCTCGGTCTGACTTGAGAGGGTAGCCGTGCTTGCTGCGGTAGACGTGTTCGCGCAGCGGCGCGATCACGTCGACCTCCACGCCCGCTTCGCGAAAACGCAGAATCGGATACCACGCTTCCAGATCCTCGTAAATGTCCTCGGCCAATACCGCGATGCGGCGATTTTCAAGACTGCCCATAGCAATAACCCCTTTCGGAAACTACTTTCCTGCACCCCACGACATCTCGTCGGAATCGAGCCAGATCGTCACGGGCCCATCGTTGACGAGTTGAACGTCCATCATTGCGCCGAAACGACCGGTCTCGACCTTGCCGTCGTAGACCTCGCGCAGCACATCGAGGAACAGATCGAACATCCCCCGCGCCTGGTCGGGAGGCATGGCGCTGACGTAGCTCGGCCTGCGGCCTTTGCGCGCATCGGCGTAGAGTGTAAACTGAGAGACCGCGAGAATTCCGCCGCCGATATCTGCGATGGAGCGGTTCATCTTTTCTTCATCGTCGGAGAAGATTCGCAGATTCACGAGTTTCTCGGCAGCGGGCCGGAACAGCGCCTCGGTATCACCGGCGCCCAATCCCACGAGCACGACAATGCCGCGTCCGATACGCCCGATCACTTCGCCATCTACTGTGACTCTCGCCTCGGAAACGCGCTGAAGCAACAACCGCATAGACCTGACCTCACCAGAAACTTATGGGGAGTAGAGCACGGGCAGATCGCGACCACAAGCAAAGGTCCAAGCCGACCCGTTGATTGAGCCGACCACAGCCATTGAGAGATTTTGTTTTTGCAGTTTAGACAGGTGATTTCGCCCTTGACGTGTCGGGCGTTCCTTACGACCCTTCTCGTCCCTGCGGGGAGAGGTGGCCGAGTGGCTTAAGGCAACGGTTTGCTAAATCGTCAGACCGCTAACAGCGGTCTCGGGGGTTCGAATCCCCCTCTCTCCTCCACTTACCTTTCTTACATTATCGCTGACGATCGCTCGGAGCACTCCGGGCCTTGGCCCGTTATGTTCGTCGTTTGCTTTAGAAGATCACCCAGCTCTCGAAGTCGGAGGTCGGGGCGTCTGCCTGTACGGGGTTCGACCCTTGATCCTGCTCGTCGATGTTGAGGATGCCGTCATTGTCGAAGTCGCCATTGGCGTCTTGATCGAGTCCTCCGAAGTAGAAGAACTCCCAGTCGTCGTCTAGCATATCCATGTCGCTGTCCACAGCGGGCGGAACCGGCGGCAACTGATAGCCGACGACGTTCGCAATTCGAACCGGGAGCGGATCGCTGTCGTGGTTGTCCACGTCGACGAGTCCCTCAACAGTGATGATCGTCCCCGGGATGTAGGCTCCCATGAGCCCCGAGAGGCGGTAAGTCGTGGCGTCCTGCTGAAGGAGGAAACCGAATTCATCAATCGTGAGGGGGCCTTCGAGTGTCGTAATCGCCGGCGGAATCGCCGCAGCGAATGCCGCCGCGCTTGTGGCGACCAACGGGAGGTTTCCCACCCGGACTCCATCGGGAATCAACATCGGGTCGACCGAGCGGCCAGCGAAGTGATCTGCCAGCAGTTCAAGCATTGAGACACGTCCCGGCGTCGTTGAAAACCGGAGGTAATCGCTCACCAAATCCAGCATGGGCACCGTCACGGAGCTCGAAATCAGATCGTAGATTTCCGCCTCGTTCATGGTCGCGCGCAGATCGAAGACGATTGAAGCTTCAGGCCCCGCGCCCGGGGTGCCGGGAGTGAACTCTTCGCCTGTTAACTGCTCGTAGTAGAGGTTAAGAAGCAGCGCCTCGGCGGTGGTTCTAGCGTTCAGAACTTCGCCGGCGGATGTATCAAAAATCCGCGCGTCGTAGATCGCGCGATAGGCGTCTCGCCAGTCCTCGAGGTCGAAGGCATCGCTGCACAAATCGATGATTGGATCGATGCGAAGGCTTTGCGGCTGTTCCAGACCAAGCAGTACGCGACCGCTGCCGTCCTGGGCGCGGGCTCGAATGTAATGGAACTGCTCTCCGGAAGTTCGATAGGAAAAGGTTCCATCGTCAGTTTCCAGCCGGTGCGAAAGCGCTTCGCCGCCTGGCGTCAAGACATCCACCCGGAAGGTCGTTGGCCATGGCAGTTCCGGATCGGGAGTCAGCGGTGGAGGGCTCGCGCCGGCGGTGGTCTCTTGAATCTCTCCGCTTCGAAAGATTTCGACTGTTTTCAAATTCGGCGCGGCTGGGAAGCTGTCAGGGTCGTTCGCGTCAGTCCCGCGAAGATTCTCGTCCTCTGTGCTCCATGAGTCATTGTCTGGGTCAACCCACCCGGGGGGCAGGTCGTCTGGATCGTTGGGAATGAACGCATCCGTCCCGCGCAGAAACTCATCCAGATCATCGAGAGTGTTTCCGTTGAAGTCGCCCTCCGCCCGAAGCGGGTCCAAGCCAAGTTCGATTTCGATGCGGTCGGGGATATTGTCCTGATCGGTATCGACGCAAACAGGGCCTCCGAAGAGGTACGTAGCGATCTTAGCCGTCCCCATGATCATCCCATCATTGCCGCGATAGGAAACGATGCTGTCCTTTGCGATGTGAATCGACTCCCCCGCATATATCATCGGCGGAGATCCATTGACCGAATAGGTAATTGCTATTCCGGCCTCTGGTGCATGGAAGGAGAGGTTCACTGTCGTTTCATAAAACCCGCCGGGAGGATTCACCTCGACCCGAAGTGGATCATACACACCTGCGTCGCCAAAGTACGCAGTCGCTTTGGTGGCGCTGCGCTGGTTGCCGTAAACATGGTACTGTGTTGCAGGGAGTGGGAGCGGTATGTCCACATCGAGAGGCCCAAATGCCAAGAATCCCGCGCTGGGGTCTGGGTCGAGTCGGCCGACCTCAACGTTAAACCCATCGTAGGCCCCGACGCTGGTCGTATAGCCTTCTACCAATCGAGAATCAACAACCCGCGGCGAAGGATCATCAGTCACGGATGAATCGTAGACGACGACGTTCGCAACGGGGGCGTCGGCGAAGGAAATTGTGCCTGCGCCCACGAAGAGTGCGGCAGCGAAGCTCGCCCTGAGTGTCTCTTGCATGTACCTGTTCATTCGCATAGCGGGTTATCCAGGGATGATGATGCTGATTTGAAATGGTTCACGCACGTATTCGATCTCACCGGTTTCGTCGTCGAACTGCATGAAGAGATAGCGATAAGTCGCATCCTGAACGTGCCCAGAATCACGATCTATAAAGAATAGATCAAAGTCCATCGTTGACGGGTTTTCGATATACTCAAAAAACGCGTCGTCCAGTACCATGCCGTTTCTGTTGATCGACTCGATTAGCGGCGAGACAGCGATCCATGGCTGGTTCGGTTTGTCAACACGCTGGCGCCAAACCATAAAGGGCATCGCCGGGGTTGTGTAGTAATCAATACCTGCCTCGGTGCCGCCTCCTTCCAATATCTGGAGGGCGACGCCGCGAAGCGCACCGGATACGATGATTCTGCTAGGAGTGTAATCAATCACAGGAGGCAGTGGACGCGCGTTCCATCGAAAATCCCCGGGGTCAGTCGCACCGTCGTTGAATGCCTTCGAAGCCCAAGTGAATGGTACGCGGTCGCTTTCCTTTGAAGCCCCACTAATCGAAACCGCCTCGACGAAGACCTCGTAGTTGGTATTCTTATCTAGCGGATCGCCGTCACGATTTACTTCATCCACTGAGAGTGAAAACTCATTCAATGTTTCGTCGTAGTTCAAATCGGCGATGCGGTATTCCTTGGGGCGCGCTTGCTTCTGGCCGTCGACCACAAAGTGAACAGCATAGTATTGAATGCCCGCTTTGGGCCCAATCCAATTCAAGGTAACGGACGGCGTCCCCAATCCGGTCGCGGTTGCGGAGATCAGCGTCGCGCTGGGAATCGTTCCCATATAGACGACAATGGGCTGGAAGTATTGGGGCGAACCCAGATTGCCGTGCTTGTCGAGTGGGACGATTGAGTAACAAGCTTCCGTCGCGCTCTCTGGATGAAAGTTGTCCTTGAGAGCGAGCGAAACCCCGTCGCATGGAACCTCTTCAACCAACTCGTAGGTTTTGCAACCATCAACACTGCGGTAAAGGCGGTAACCCACTGCGTCGCCGTCGCAACCCATTGTAATCTGGAATGGTGCCATGTCGCCACCAGGGATCACTGGGACGAGACCCGGCCCTGTCTCATTCGGGCCGAGGGGGTCGCAGACCAAATCGTAGGAAGCAACTGTTGCCTCGAATCGATAGACCTGACGCGGGCTTCCGTCTTCCCAGAATGACGGAGGATCCACTGTAACAGTCGCCGTCGCGCCATCCAAGGTCTCCGCGACGAATCGATAGGACGGAACGTCGTCCTGGTCCACGACGGATTCAAGTGGTTCCGCGTAGTAGGTAACCTGGTCGTTTGCAAGAAAATCGAACTCATAGAGTATACGCTCGAAAACAAGCTGGCCGTTTTGAGTGCGCTCGTAGAAGCGGCCCTTGGCGATAGACGGATGATCACGGCGGGCAGTCAGAAGCGGCGCCCATTCCGACTCGCGCGTGTCTGCCTGATCGACGACATTTCCAAATGCCCGAATCACGGGCCGTGAAATGCAAAACTCCGTGATACGCCCGGGAGCGGGGCCAACAACATCATCCAGTACGCCGTATACTGCTGGAGAAAGCGCGCTTTCGTTTCCGTGCTCATCGAGCGCCGAGACCGAATACCAAAACCCGGTACCCAACGCGGCGGAGTTCGGTTCGTAGTCCGCGTGATTCACCTTCGGAGCATCCGGAACGGCAGGCGCAGGAACTGTCGCGATCAAACCCTCAGTCAGACCATTAACATCAGAGAAGGGCCCTTTCTTAGCGGCATTCCCGTAGTTCTGATAGCGGTAAACCTTGTAGGCAACGGCGTCAGGTCCGAGATTGTCCCACATGACGGAAAGGTAAGGAACGTGGTCGGTGTCTTGAGCGGCAACTACGAAGACGCCCTTTACCATATCGGGTTCGACCGTGTCTCGGACGACTGCGACCACCGGGTTGCTAGGAAGCCCTTCGTTGCCGAGTAGGTCACGCGCAACTGCCCAGTAAGTACACGTATCACCCACTGTTAGGAGATCATCCTCATCGAGCGTCTCTAGCCAGTCACCATCATCTGCATAGATGTATGTTTGATCAGGGTCTTCGTCCTCGATTGGGGAAGGTTCGAGAATGGGAACGCGGTTGAGCCGTACTAGCTCATTCTTCACCGTGTCGAAATCTTCGCCCGCTTCCAATCCGCGTGCGAGTTTGTAGATATTGAATCCGAAGGAGATCGTTGAAAACTCGATCGCAGACTCTGCGACTTCCCAGTTCAGGTAGACGCGACGGTTCGCAGCCCGAGCTGGCGTGACGCCGTCGCGGCCCCGGAGGAACACCTCCTGAAGATTTACAGGCGCTGGCAGTTGCACGACGTTCTGTACATCGACAGTGATCTGCCCTAGTGCATCCACTGGGTTGCCGGCGTTGTCACCTTGCCAAAGCTCATAAACGTAAGGCCCACTAGCGGGGTCGACGAAGTCGAGGTAACCGAGGCCCTCGACGAGTGCGAACCCATAGTTTGATTGAATCATGAAGGTGTGTTGCGCGCCCTTCGCGTCGGCGTTGTCCTCACCATCCAATGCGGCGATGACGCGTTGCGCGAACTCGTCCTGTGTGGCTGAGGGCGATCCGTGAATGCGAACGAAGTATTCCTCAGCGGCATTGAGCGCGCGCTCCTCGCCAGGACGGTAGAAGATGCTCTTGATGAGTGTCGCGCTCCGAGTTCGTGATACGACGGAGACTTTCTCGCGATTGTTTGCGCCGTCCGTGCGGAAGATGACCGCGTTGGTCAGGTCTACTACGCCATCAAGTGTATCCCAGCGGAGCAAGACTCGCCGCCCCCAATCCTCATCGCCGCCCACGACTCCAGTAAAGTATACTGGAATGAGACTCGGTTGTGTCTGCGCCTGAAGTGCGGCTCCACCGGTCACGAGCGAAAACGCAACCGTGAGCACAGCGATAAGGAGTCGGCATTTTCCACCGATGTGTCCTGGTTTCGGGTAGCTGAAGCTCGCCCGATCTGAGCTATAAGTGTCCAAGTTATTCGTCTCCATAGTTTCCTACAACTTGCACTGCGCGCTGTGATCGACTGACCAGCCGTTTTTGTAAGTGGCCTCCAACCAGAGAACACAGGTCGCGCACCACTTGTCGGCCCAAACGTCGTCGACGTTAAACCATTCCTCCGGTTCACAGAACCCGATTCCACCAGCAACCCAACCGGTACCCCGGAAGAAGTAACCACCAGCTTCCTTGCCACCGATGAGCACCAGTTTCCCGCGTACGCTCACGAGGCACAGTCCCTCACCGTAAACGCCAGCGGTTAGCTTGCCGCCGTAGGACGGGCCTTCGACAAAGTACCAGAAACCCGCACCGGCGGTGGCACCAACACGAAGCAAGCAACTGTAATCGACAATTGGAATCGCTGCCTCACCGAATGAATAAATGCCGGTGATGACCTGTTGCGTAAACAAGCCACCAACCTCGGGGTCGATTGCCTCGAGAATCTCGACTCCACTACAAGTTCTCCCGAGGAAGATTCCGCCTCGCATGCTGACTTGATTGAAAACAATACCACCAGAGAACGCGATGTAGTTCTCGTTCAACCCCACACCGGCAGCGAACGACGGTGAGAGCACCTTGACCGCCTCGAAATCCAAGCTGCCCGATGTCTCGATCAGGCCTGCGATATCTGATACGAAGAACGGGTCATCAGGAGCGTTCTGATTCAAGCGCAGCATCAGCGCGATTTGGTCAGCGCGGAGTTTAGAACGCGGGAACCTGAGTGGGATGTCGTACACTGCGATCTTAACCTTGATCGACTCAGCCCCTGCGGGCGTTCCGCACACTGCGCCGTTGGAGTTGTTCTTGAACCTCTCCATGTCCAGCGATCCCATGAAAGAGAAATCCTCATCGGGAATCTTCAAACTGAAGTCAGCGTCTACGTGTAGCCGGTCGAGGGACTCACCACCGAAAACCGCGTAGCCACTCAGTTTTGCAGCGGCGACACCAGTCACGTCGTTGATCGGCTTTGTGATATCATCAAGCGCACCACCGACGAGATCGATGTACGCTTTCACCTGATTGTTGAGCGAATCGAAGAAACCATTCAGAATGTTCTGAATCTGCATCTTGAGCGGCTCGAAGATTTGCGCCACAATTTGGTTCACTGCCTGGAAGAAGAACGCGTTATAGATCGTATTAACAACTCGCGTGTTGACCATCTCTGGGTCGAGATTACGAACAGATGCTGCGTTGTTTTTGAGTTCGTCGATCAGATTGTTGAGCTCTGTCCTGACCTCAGCCATTGCATCAACGAATTCTGCACCGTCGACAAGGTCTTGAATTTCTGGGATGGTACCGAGATTATCAAGTTCTGTGCGCAGCATTTCCAGCTGGGGTTTTAGCTGCCCGTTAATGAGTTCCGTGATGATGTATTGCCGGGCGGCTTCCACATCGCCCAGAACCTGCTGGACACCGGTCGGGTCAGCGCCGGCAAGTTCAATGAGAGCGACAAGAATGTCTTCGACGGCCGCAGGATCAAGAGTCTCAATTTTGGACTCGACGTTTTCGAGAGCGGTCAGAACCTCATCGATCTTTCCGATAATCGGGCCAGTGTCACTATCCAGTTCGTTCTTTAGAAAGTTTTCCAACAATCCAATGCGGTTGTTGATCAGCGTTTCGATTGCGGTGATTTCCCCTGCGTTCAGCGCGCCTTCTGCATTCATTGCTGCTGAGCGAATCTGGTTCACCATATCGGTAACGGTCGGGCGTGTTAAGTCCTCCATGCCTCCGCGAATGGCCTGACCAAGACTGCCTGACAGTGCGCCGTTCACAGAATTCATGTTATCCTTGATAGGCATCATGAGCGCCTGAAGCGCAGGGTCCGCGAGGTCTTCCAACAAGGAGCTCACATTGATCGCCGGAATACCAAACTCGGCGGCGAACAAGACTTCCGTATCAGACTTTGTGATACCGCGGACGCTCGAATTGATTTCGAGGACGACGAGGTCTCGGCCTTCTTCCTCGCCAGCCGCAGTGGCAAATCGCCGCGAAACGTTGTTGTACTTTACACGATAATCGAGCGGGATCACGTTGGCGAAGCTCGCCTTCACGAGGGGCCGAAGATCTTCCTCTTCGAGGTATTCTGCAACAGTTGAAATCCCCGCAGGGAACCCGTTGCGGTCTGGGTCGATGTCGACAATCGGCGATTGGGCATAGGGGCGACCATCGAAGACCTGCGGGATCACTCCAGTATCATAGAGAGCAACCACTGGAGTCGCGCCCCAGAATGGCAGCTTCATATCACCAACGACGACAGTTTTGCCGTTGATACCCATGCCGCCGTCCCATGCCGAGTAGTACATCTTGCGCATGGTGAATGGCCAGCTTTGGAGAGCGTTGCCAGCTTCCGCTGCGATCTCGTTATCAATGATATCGCCATCGCCTGCAAAGTTGGTATCGACCAAAAGCGCCTTTTGTAGCTCGGGAACGGAGTTGGAGCTTTGGGTCCAAAGCGTTCGCAGCGGCGTGCCGCAACTCGAGGCCACCGGATCGCCCATTCCATTGAGGACATCGCGGAATTCCATACCTCGGAACTTGAACGAACGATTCCAATAGGCAAGGGTGTTTTCGAACGTCTCGATCTTTGCCGTACCCGGGCTGCCGCACGAGTCCAATTCCATCGAGTTGAAGTCGAAACTCACGTCGGACGGAAATGGCAGATCAAGAGTACCGTCGATCGCGCTATCCTGCCATTGTTTGTTATCTAACAGGGTGATGTTGAACTTGGTGAGGCTCGTTTCGTACTGACCGTAAAGCATCAGCGGGGGAAGGTTAGTGATTGACGCCTGCGAGGCATCGAGACACCCGCTAACACCACCGCCGCGGACATAAATTTTTGTTCCCGGAGATGCGCTGAATGGTGCGTTCTCGCAAGCCATGAGTACGCTAAAATCCGTGCCGGTCAATTCGCCTTGATCGAATGTCAAACCAGCGTAGTTACCAAAGCCCTCAGTGTACTCCTGTTCAGGGAAAGTAACAAACACCAGATCGTGAGTACCAGCAGCGATTCGACCAGCGAGTAGGTAGGTACTCGGTAGCAGGTTTTCGAGGTCCGACTCGCCAGCGGTCTTCACACCGGGAACATACACAACGCCATCGGCATCGATAGGTCCAATTTCGTAGGCATCGAATTCCAGATCGATATCAGAAGCCATGGAGGCATCCGGGGCACCAAGCAGTGCCCAGTCGTCGGCGAGCTCGAAGGTCACTGGCCCCGTTGTGAATGATCGCTGAGCGGCTCCAGCGTCGCATGGGTCGCTGGCGTAAGTGACTCGCACGCCGCCGTCCGCTTCGACAGTCGCGCTGGAGATCGAGTTGTCGCTGTAATCAATCGTCCAATCCACATCGCGCAGCTCGTGTCCATAGGGGAAGGCCATGTCGTAGTTCGCGTTGGGCGCGATCTGGTGCGCTTGAAACTGCAATCCGGTGGGAGTCACGATCGCGTGAGTGTCCATCCCGGCTTGCATCATCCAGCCAGAATTGGTCGGTCGCGGGCCGGGCGCGGCATTGAATTCTACGAGAAAGTCGTGCTCCATAATGGAGGAAGTCAGAGTAAACCCGACGGCATCGCTAAACGTGGCGACGCCGAGCACATTGATCGAGAAGGGCTCGTTTTCGACCTTTATCCGGTCGAGCACGCCGGGGAGGGGGATCTCGTCACGTATTCCAGCGTTTTGGCCAAGGAACACCTGACCCAGATCATAAGTCCCTTCAGAGAAGAAAAAATCCGAGTCATCCTCTTTGTAGAGGAGACCATCGGGGAGGACGACATCAACGGAAGCCAAACACCCCGAGGGAGTCAGCACGACGCCGGAAGATTCGAACGACCAGTTTGATCCAGGGGCCTGATAAGGCTGTGGGAAAGTGAGACCGACGTTTCCAGCGCTGACGACCAATACTGTATCATTCAGAGGCGAAACCGAGAGAGGGCCGACCGGCAAGTTCGAGATCGGTCCCCAACTGATGACACCGTTGAACGTGCCCCCGGGGGCCGTTCCTGATTCAATGTCAGTCTCGATGGTTCCGAACCGCAAGATCGTTTGGCTGATTCCCGCCTGAGTGCCGAGGGGGACGAGGCAGAGGGCAAACAGGCAATACAGTACCAGTGCGCATGAGTGGCGCCGAGAAGAGTCCATGGGTGCTTCACCAATATCCTAGTTGGGCGGAGTGACCCGCGTTGTGTTCCAAGGATGCTATGTTAAGGTTGATTGAATTGTGGTGCGGGCGAAACCGCCTGTCAACTCAATCCCGCAGATTTTGTTTCACGCACCAACAAAATTGTGGCGCAACGTGGCGCGCTGCTTTTCCTTAAGCGAGTCCGATTGCGCTGCGGCTTTGGAGCGGTGCACAGTCCTCTCTGATTTGGCGATTCTTCGGCGTCGAGGAGACGGACATGGGTAAGGACCACAGAAAGCACGCGCAGCCGCAGACTCATGTGATGGCGTCGGGCTACGACCCAATGCTAAGCGAGGGATCGGTGGTGCCGCCGGTTTTCCGCACCAGCACATTCGTGTTCAGGAACTGCGCCGAAGGAAAGCGCGCCTTCGAGCTTGCCTACGGCCTCGACCCTGCCCTGCCGGGCGAAGTCTCGCCGCTCATCTACACACGAGTTAACAACCCAAACGTCGAGATTGTCGAAGACCGCGTGACCGCCTGGGACGCGACCGATAACGGCGTGCTTTTTTCTTCCGGTATGGGGGCGATTTCGTGTACCTGCTTCGGGTTGCTCAATCCCGGGGATAGCCTGCTCTTCGCCGACCCGGTTTACGGCGGCACGGAGTATCTCTTCCGCCACGTCCTGCCCAAGTTCGGCATGGAGACCGCCACCTTCCCCGCTGGCGCCACGGAGGAGGAGATCATAGAAATCGCCTCGGGAATGAAGAATCTCAAGATGATCTTCACCGAGACCTGCGCCAACCCCACGATCATTTTGACCGATACGCGGGCGGTGCGAAACGTCGCCGACAAAATTGGTGAGTCCGGCCCGCGCCCCATCGTCGCCGTGGACAACACCTTCCTCGGCCCGATCTTCTGCTCGCCGATCAAGCACGGTGCCGATCTGGTGATCTATTCGGCGACGAAGTACATCGGCGGACACAGCGATCTGGTCGCGGGGCTGGTGCTCGGTCCCACCGAGTTGACCGCCGGGCTGAAGGCAGTCCGTACAATCTTCGGAGCCTGCCCGGAGCCGGATACGGCATGGCTGATTGGTCGCTCGCTCGGAACGCTGAAGCTCCGCATGACGACTCAGGCCGAGTCGGCCCGCCTCATTGCCGACTTCCTCGAAAACGACGCGCGGGTCGAGCGCGTCCTCTACCCCGGCCACGCTTCAATGAGCGAAGATCAGCGGCGCATCTTCGAGGAACAGTGCTCCGGAGCGGCGGCGGTGATCTCATTTCACGTTCAGGGCGGCAGGGAACAGGCCTACGCGCTGTTGGACAACCTTCAGATTTTCAGCCTCGCCGTTAGCCTCGGCGGCATCGAGTCGCTGGCCGAGCATCCCTTCTCAATGACCCACGCTGAGATGACCAACGAGCTCAAGATGGCAGCCGGGATCACGCCGAACATGGTGCGAATCAGTGTGGGACTCGAAGACACCGACGATCTGATCAACGACCTGCGCCGAGCGCTCGATGCCATGGAAGCGGGTGCGCCATCAAGCTACGCACAGACCACCCAATCCAGTGTCGACATCCCCACAGCGGCTGTGACAGGCGATTCAGCATAAGCGGCTAACCCGGATTCTCCTCTACTTGCGGGGGATCAGGGCTTGACGATGACCGGTGCCTATACCGTTCTTGTCCCCCGTTCTCCGGACACTTCGGCGAATAGTGGCCCCATTTTTACCCTTCCGGACCAAACTTGACGGCCATTTCGCCTATCCTCATTAGTCCGGTATTCTCAACAAAACCCCGCGAGGACCCCTCTTCGTTACTATGAGTGCTATGATCGACATCCAGAAACTGCGGAAGGAATTTGGTCCTTTCGTTGCCGTGGACGATGTTTCGTTCTCGGTTGGCCGAGGCGAAGTCCTCGGTTTTCTTGGGCCAAACGGCGCCGGGAAATCCACGACCATGAAAATGATTACGGGCTACCTGTCGCCCACTGCGGGCACGGCGGTGGTCTGCGGCCACGACGTGCTCAAGGAGCCAATGAAGGTGAAGGAGCGCATCGGGTATCTTCCCGAAGGCGCACCGGCCTATCCGGACATGACGCCCGAGAAGTTCCTCCGGTTTTGCGCGGAGGCTCGTGGCTTCAAGGGCAGCGAGATCAGCAAGCGCGTCGGCGACGCCGTCGAGAAAGTCGCCCTCGAATCACACCTCTACCAACCCATCGAGACACTCTCAAAGGGCTTCAAGCGCCGGGTCGGGCTGGCTCAAGCGATCCTCCACGATCCCGAGGTTCTCATCATGGACGAACCGACCGACGGCCTCGACCCGAACCAGAAGCACGAGGTGCGGTTGCTGATTCGCGAAATGGCCGCTGAGAAGGCCATTATTCTCTCCACGCATATTCTCGAAGAAGTCGACGCGGTCTGCACCCGGGCGACGATTATCGCGGCGGGAAAGGTCATCGCCGACGGCACGCCGGAGTCGCTCCAGCAGCGCGCCGGCGGTCACAATGCCGTGGTGATTCGCCTGCGCGAAGGCACTTCGGCCGATCCCAACGCCCTCGAGAAGATTTCATCGGTTCGTAAGGTCGAGTCGATCACCGACCGAAACGGCCGCACCTGCTTCCGGGTGATTCCAAAGAACGGCGCGAGCATCGCCGATCAGGTCACCGCCTCCACACGCGAGCTGAAGTGGGAGATAGACGAGCTTCACGTCGAGCAGGGAAGACTCGATGAAGTTTTCCGGGACCTCACTTACAAGGCCTCCAAAGAAGCCGGGAGGGAGTCCTAAGTCATGGCTAAGACACTCATCATTCTAAAGCGCGAACTGCTCAGCTACTTCATCACGCCAGTCGCTTACGTCTTCATCGTGATCTTTCTGTTCCTCACGGGGACGTTTACCTTCTATCAGGGATTGTTTTACGAACGCGGACAGGCGGACCTTATTCCGTTCTTCACGTTTCACCCGTGGCTTTACCTGTTCCTGATTCCTGCAATTTCCATGCGTCTGTGGTCCGAGGAGCGGAAGACCGGGACCATCGAACTGCTGATGACGCTTCCCTTCTCCGTAACGCACGCGGTGCTCGGAAAGTTCCTCGCCGCCTGGACATTTACAGGCATCGCCCTCGCCCTCACGTTTCCGCTTTGGATCACTGTGAACTACCTCGGCGACCCGGACAACGGCGTCATTCTCGCGAGCTACCTCGGCAGCTTTCTGATGGCAGGAGGCTTTCTAGCGATTGGCTCGTTCATCTCTGCGTTCACGAAAAATCAGGTCATCGCCTTCGTCGTGAGCAGCGTCGTTTGCCTGCTGTTCGTGCTCGCCGGGTACCCGCTGGTCGTAAACTTCATGCAAACCTGGGCGCCCGACGCGTTGGTTCAGGCCGTGAGCGGCTTGAGCTTCTTCACGCACTTCAACGCTCTTTCCAAGGGTGTCCTCTACCTCAATGACATTGTATACTTCTTCGCGGTGATCGTGTGCTTCCTCTTTGCGAACGCCATTATCATCGATCTGAAGAAAGCCGATTA
>JAUIJJ010000245.1 GCA_030431385.1 bacterium
TTCATTCTTGCTGTGGGGCGCGTCGGGTCCGCTACTCCGTCGATTTGAATCTCGCCGGAATCAGCGCTGAGAATTCCTGTCAGCATTGAAATCGTCGTGGACTTTCCGGCACCATTTGGGCCGAGCAGGCCGAAGCACTCACCCTTCGGCACGTCGAACTCCACATCATCCACGGCACGTAGCTCGCCATAGCTTTTCTTAAGCCCTCTGACTTGGATCATTGCATTCCCCGCTCGGTGATTGTGGCTATTGTACGCGCTTGTAGGGAGTGTATTCACTTCCCTTGGAAATTGATGGTCGGAGTACGTAGACAGTGCGGGCGGGAACCTTGATCGTGAGCGTACCAGCCATGCAGTCGAAGGCATCTCCGGAGAGTTGGTCGACGAACCGGGTATAGCTCATGATCTTCGAGTCACGGATCATCAACAGGTCTGTCGCTTCCTCGTCGCTGGGATTCGCAACTACAATCGCGAGGTCTTCTACATAGTCGGTGGTTCGCATGAATGCCATTAGATGCTCCGAATTCAGATGAAGGAATTCGCCAATTCTTAAACTCCGACACTCATTCCGCATCGCGATCAGCTTCTTGGTCCACTCTAACTGCTCGTTGTCATCTGTCACCAGGTCCCAGCGCATTGGGCCTCGCTGTTCGGGGTCTTCGCCACCGGTCATTCCCAGCTCGACTCCGTAGTAAATGCACGGTGAGCCTGGAAGTGTGAATTGGAGAACCTGCGCCATGCGTTGTTGCCATTGCTCGGGAAGCGAATGATTGAGGCGCGGCGTGTCATGATTATCGAGTATGATCCAGCTCTTCAGAAGACTTTCATAGTCGATGTCCTCATACATCCGATCGAAGTGGATCGCGGCGAGGGAGGGGTTTACATTTCCCTTAATCATCTCCAACAGAATCGTGCGGGCAGTCATGTTCATGATGCCGTCGATTGATGGAAACCACTCTTCCGGGTAGTTCCAGATCTCCCCGATGATGAGTGATTCAGGATCCCAACGATGCGCGGACTCGGTTAGCTCCTGAAGGTAGTTAAATCCGATATCGAAGGCGACATCCAGCCTCCAGCCATCGACGCCGTCGCGCAGGTACCCGAGGATCACTGAATCGGGATCGCCCCACAAACGCGCGCGGACCTTCTCATTCTCGAGGTTCAACTCGGGGAGATTTGGAACATTGACCCAGGCGCGATAGCCGATCTCGTACTCGTCAGAAATCAAGTACCAATCGCGCCATTCGCTTTCGGGGTTTGCCAAAGCGTCCTTGAACCAAGGGGATGTGCGCCCCATGTGATTGAAGACTCCATCGAGGACCAGTTTCATGCCGCGATCGTGAACATCGTTGGCGAGTTCGATCACGTCCTCACGAGTGCCGTATTCGGGCGAAACTTTGAAGTAATCTTGAGCGTCGTACTTGTGATTCGTGTAGGCGAGGTGAATGGGGTTTAAGTAGAGTACATCGACACCAAGGTCTTGCACATACGATAACTTGCTACGGAGGCTGTCCAGATCCCCTCCCCAGAAGTCGATCTCGTGACTCCAAACTTCTGCCTCTTCGTTATAGGTGCCGCCTTTGGGAACTTCATCCCATTCGCGCAATCTTTTCGGTGCGGGGTAGAGTTCTCGTTTCGCGTCCAGATCAGCTGCGGGCGCGAAACGATCTACGATTACTTGGTAAACCAAAGCGCCGTTGCGCCAATCGGCGTCGCGTCGGGTAAACATTTCTGAGCGCAGCTCATCATACACATTGGCATAACTTGGATCGCTGCTGTCTGGGTTTTGCGCTGGCACGTTTTGCATGGTGATGAACAGTCCGATCAGGAGTTGAAGTACTCGCCGCATTCTCTTGGTCCTTTATCTCGATACCGCCGATAACATGACATACGTCTGATCGGGGCAAGGATGGTATCTGACTGTGTCACTTTACCGTTACTGGGCGAGTTCGCCTAACTCTGTCCAGCGCTCGTAAAGGCGGTCGACTTCGGCCTTGGCGGCAGTGTGTTCGGCGAGCAACTGTGCGATGGTTTCTTTGTCCTTCTCGACAAAGGTGTTTGGGTCTTGCACCTGCACATCGAGTTTCTCAAGGAGCATCTCGGCCTCCATGATCTTCTCTTCCATGGCGTCATACTCGCGTTGTTCCATGTATCCGAGCTTCTTCTTTTCCTGCGCCTTCTTCGGTTTGGGCTCGGCTGGTTTGGCGGCAGGTGTTTGGGGCTCATCCGGCGGAGTTCCACCGTGAGTATCCGCCCAGCGACGGTAGTGGTCGTAGTTGCCTTCAACGATGACGATTTCGCCATTACCGCGAAAGGAAAGGATTCGCGTGGCGACTCGATTGAGGAAGTAGCGGTCGTGAGACACAACGAAGGCGCAGCCGTCGAAGTTGACGAGCGCTTCCTCGAGGACACGGAGAGTCGGCAGATCGAGGTCATTGGTGGGTTCGTCGAGAACTACTACGTTTCCGCCTTCTTTGAGCATCTTGGCGATTTGTACGCGGTTACGCTCGCCGCCGCTGAGCAATCGGATTGGCATGGCGGCGGTCTGGTCGTCGAAAAGAAACTTCTTCAGCCAACTGCGGACCGTGACGGTATTCTCGCCGAACTTTACCCAATCAACGTCGCCAGCGATTTCGTCGAGCACCGTCTTGTCGGGATCGAGGTTTCGCCGCGCTTGGTCTGAGTAGACGAACTTGATACTCCCTCCGTGGTTGACGGAGCCGCTGTCGGGTTCGAGCTGTTTCATGAGCAGCCGAATGAGCGTTGTTTTGCCGAGGCCGTTGCGCCCGACGATTCCGACCCGCTCACCAGCGCCGAGGAGAAAGGTGAAGTCGCGAATGAGGTTCAGGTTTGCGACCGAGTAATTGATGTCCTTCGCCTCGATAAGCGTCTTCCCCAACCGCGGCCCGCTAGGTATAAAGAACTCGGTCGTGGCGTCACGTCCGACGGGTTCCGCCTCGATCAAATCGACGGCTCTGCCGACGCGCGCCTTGGCCTTGGTTGTTCTGGCTTTCGGCTGACGACGGAGCCACTCAAGCTCGCGGCGCAGGAGGTTTTGTCGCGTCGCTTCTGCGCGTTCGGCGCGCAGCGCCTCTTCCTGCTTCTGCGCGAGGTAATCGCTATAGTTTCCATCATAGAGTTTTGTCTGCCCGCGCCACAGTTCGATCATCTTTGTGGCGACGTGGTCGAGGAAGTAGCGATCGTGCGTGACGAGCAGGACCGTTCCGCGCCAATTGACCAGAAACTCTTCCAGCCAATCCAAGGTCTCTGCGTCGAGATGGTTGGTCGGTTCATCGAGGAGTAGGAGGTCAGCATCTTCGAGAAGCGTTCGACAAAGGGCGACGCGCCGACGCTCGCCACCGGAAAGCTGCCCGATCACACGGTCGTATTCCGGTAGACCCAAACCACGCGCGGCCTCGTTCATGCGCGAATCCATTGTCCACGCATCGCGCCGCTCCAACTCGGCGGTAATGTCGGCTTGTTGTTTCATGAGCCGGTCGGCTTCAGGACCATGGGGTTGGGCTTCGAGCGCGTGGTGAACGTCGTCGAGCTGCTTCTGGAGCGCCCTCGTTTTGGCGAAGGCTCCTTCCAGCGCTTGGCGAACTGTCCACTCGTCCTTGAGCCCGCCATCTTGGGAAAGGACCGACAAGGTGAGGTCGCGCCGTTTGCGAACTTCGCCCGAGTCGGGCGTTTCTGTCTCACACAGGATCGAGAGGAGAGTCGATTTCCCGGCGCCGTTCGCACCGAGCAGGGCGACACACTCGCCCTCGTGAATCGTGAAATTTACATCGTCGAGGACGACGCGCTCGAGGTAGCTCTTGTGGATGTTGTGTGCGGAGAGCAAGACTGGTGCGACGTTCGACATAGCGGGGGAGACCTTCTCTGGGTGGCCCGAGAAGGTACTGACTCCTGTTTGCCATGGAAACGGAAAAGTCACGCGCTCTCAGCTCTTGCCGGACCGCATGTTGCGAGCCTATACTCAAGTGACCGTCGGAACTGGCGGAAGGTGAGGAATATGATAGGTGTCGACAAGGAGCTAAACACGTTGAGGATCGGGCTGATCGTGCTGCCTTGCGTTTTTCTAATGGCGAGCGCGTGCGCTACGCCTGGCTTTTTCGGCGGTGGGGAAAACGAGTCCAACGACGAGGCGGCGACTCTCGCTGCGCAGGCAGCGGCCGAGCGCGGCACTTTGCGAGACGTTTCGGCAGGGTTCGTCAATCCTTCGTTCGAAGACATTAACCCCGATGGCACCCCGGTTGGGTGGATTCCCGTTGGTGATCTAGGGGTTCGTTCCGGCGAAGCGGCCGATGGGACGCACTTTGCCCACGTCGGAGGAGTCCGCCCCGGAGGTGGGCAGAAGTCGTTTTACTTTCAGCAGTTCAATCTCGACGTCCCGCCGTGGCAGTCGATTTCGGTGCGCGCATACAATCGAGGGACGTTGGGAGTCGAGATTCCAGACCTCGATCTTGAGGCTGGAGGGTACAGTTTCCTTCAGCGACGTCCTGAGCCTGTCGGGACGGATGAATGGGTGCCGGTCGTCGGGACCGCGACGCGAACGTCGACCGAGACGCAGGCACTCGTCGTGCGCTTGTATTCGCGCTTCCCGATCGCGTGGATCGGCTACGATAACATCGAGTTTATCGAAGAGGATTTCGCGGGCGAGTTCTCGCCGGGCTCCTCGAAGTTCAGCGCAACGGTCGCGCATTCGCCGCTCGCGCCGGAGTACTTTCTGACAGGTGAGTACAGCGGCGGCGGTACGGTTTCCGAGCTGCGGTTCGATGCGGCCGGGACGTTTCTTGAGGATGAGTCGACGACCATGTCGCTCGCGCCGGGCGACACGAGTTTCGTGCTCTCGTTGCCCAGATCGCAGAACGCGACACATGCCATTTCAAACGTCACTTTGGAGGGCGCCGCTTCGAGCTTTTCGCGCGGATTCGCCTACGCGTTCCCGGAAGTTTTCCAGCCCGTCGCGAACAGCATGGCGCCGACGACCCGGCTCGCGGCGGCGTGGCCTGGCGAGTTGGCTTCGGCCGAAATCTTCATACTGGATTCTAACGGGTTCTTCCGCCATCTGATCTCCGATCCGTTTCTCGATGGGAGTTCTGCATGGTGGGATTTTGACGGCGCGGGCCTTCCGGCGGGCGAGTACACAGCGGTCTTTTCGCTGACTAGCGACGCCGGGCGAACCATCGAGCTAGATCGCACGTTCCGCATCGAGCGCCCGCCTGCCTACGGCGAGGATTCGACTCCGCTAGAGTTCGACGAGTTCACGAAAATGGCGTGGCTCTTCCACTTTCGGCTCCCGGCAGAGACCACCGCTGACGAGGCGGAGGCGCTGCTGCTCCAGGCCAGCGATGCAGGGTTTAACAAATTTCTGCTCATTATCCGACCTGATCTTGTAGACGCTTTTAAGGTCGCGGCAGATCGCGTCGGCGTTCCCTACCAAGTCGCTTTGGCGCCGGTTTGGGACAGCATGAGACTTCCGCAGGCTCCCGGCCTCTGGTCGCCGCAGGTACCGCTCGCGGAGATCGAGGCTCTTCGACCGATGTTGGAATCGCCGCTCTTCGAAGGGGTCTACATCTATGACGAGCCCTTCGGGTTCATCATCGATCGGGTCCACGACATGGCGGCGTTTCTTGAGAACGAGACGCCTTGGCCGCCTGCACACTCAATCCTCGCGAGCATCCGCGGCCCTGAAGTTGTGCGTCAGATATCGACTCCGGTGATTCAAGAGGACGCGTATCCATTCGGGAGGAACTTGCGCGATCTGGCCGCTGACTTGCAAATGTACATCTCGGATGTCGAGGTCGATATCGTCGAGGCGCACGAACTGGGGAGGGAGTTTTGGGGCGTGATCCAGGGTTTCAATCGCTTCCCCGAAGCGCTCATCCCGTCAGAGGCTTCCCTCAACGCCTACCTCGGTTTGCAGCTCGCGCTCGGTGTTGACGGCTACCACGTGTTTACTTTCTCGCAGATCGACACCATCGCCGGGCTTACCGATGTGGACGGCGAGCCGACGGCGTATCTGCCTGCCTACACGGATTTCAATCAGCGCATCGATGGGCTCGCGGGCGCGCTGGAACTGATTGGGAACAGGCGCGGAACGATCCCTCAAACAGACGTCATCGCGCGGACGGCGTGGGACGATTCGGCCAGCAGTTACACGTTTCTAATCAACTCGTTCGAGTT
>JAUIJJ010000246.1 GCA_030431385.1 bacterium
ATCGGCCCAGGCCAAAGTCCGGGCTTCGTTTGCCCCAGTTTTGCCGGGCAGGTTGCAGAGATCGCCGAGGGGTCGCGCAGTGAAGTCCGCCACGGAAACCTCTCATCCAAGCGGGACTTCCTCGACGTTCGAGATGTCGTGAGGGCGTATCGGCTGATCCTCGAAGAGGGCGAGCCAGGCGAGGTGTACAACATCGCCGGCGGCGAGTCGCGGAGCATCGAGTCGATCCTCAAAGAGTTCTTCGAAATCGCTGGGATCAATCCCAAGATGTCGGTGGATAGCACACTCTTTCGACCAGTGGATCGCGAAGATCATTGCGGTTCGTCTGAACGGCTTCGGTTGCGGACCGGCTGGGAGCGGCGCTATTCGCTGCGCGAGACGTTGGAAGATATCTACGAAGAAGCCGTCGCAAATTTGCGCCTCCGTGTATGACCTTAAACTTTCGTGAATCATTTTTCCCCAAGCCTTGGGCATTCGGGGTGGGCTGGGCTTTGTTCCTCGCCATCCTGGCGCTCTTGCCGGTCTGCATCGTGTATGCTGCGGCGGACCCGTTTGTTCTGGGAAAGGAGTCACTGCTCCGCGCATCGATCGCCCTGCTGATCGGGTTGATGGCGGGCGCAGCCTGCTTGGGCCGCCGTTTTCGTTTCACTGTCGCACCGGTGAATGGCTTCGTTTTCCTGTTTCTGATCTGGACTCTGCTCACGGTATTCTGGAGCTCATCAAGCCAGTTGGCGTGGGAAGAGACGGGCCGTCTGGCGTTTCTCGTTGCGGCGATGCTCTTGTTCCAGAGCTTCGCCCGCCGCTCTCGCCCGCGAATCATTTACGCTGCCTATGCTGTCATGGCGGCCTCGTTAGGCGTCGCCGTGTGGACAGTTGGTAAGGACGCTCTGGCCGGCTTTTCTCCGGGAAGAGTTAGCATCGCGCGGACCCTCGGCGACTGGCGAGACGTCGTTTCGTCGGTCGCGCTGGGGAACTCCGGGCACGTGGCCGACTTTCTCGCCATGGGGTTCTTTTGCTGGTTGGCGATGCTGACGGCATCGCGATCGCGGGTTCGGACGACACTCGCTGTCGCGAGCCTCTGGCTGCACTCCGCCGGGCTGATCGTTGCATGGTCCGTCCACAGCAACTTGTCAGTCATCGTCGGGCTGGTCGTGTTCACGCTCTCGCTCAGGCACACCGTCCGGAGTAGACAGCTCAAGGCTCAGGCTCGGCGTTGGGTCGTTCTCCTTGGCGGCTGGCTTTTGATCATCGGATTTTACGTCGTCGATCAGCCTCTCAATCCTCATGGTAGCCGTTACTGGGCAGACCAGACGCGGGCGGACTACGCGGCGATGGGAATGGAAGCTCCCGAGGGCGGTTTCAGCGGGGGTATCTTCTCGCAGGCGTTCGCTTCACCGCGCTGGCAGGCGGGCGGCGAGACGCGAATCGTGATTTGGCTGACCTCGCTGGAGATGATTCGCGAGCGGCCATGGCTTGGTTGGGGCGGTGGCAACTTTACCTATGTCTATCCGACGATGAAGAGCGACATCGTCCTCAATGATCCGAGGTATCAGCCCTACGCGGGGCGCTGGACAAATGCGGCGCACAACGAGGCGCTTCATTTCTGGGGCGAAACCGGAATTGTCGGGCTGTTTCTTCTCATTATCATTTGTGCAATTGCGGTGAAGAGGTATTGGGAGCGCCTGTCAGTAACGAACTACGGAAACGCTGTTATCTTGGCGGGAGGTTTGGCCGCGCTGGTTGCTCAACTCGTCCAGATGCAAATGAGTTTTCCGCTTCAGCTTCCGGTCTCTGCGCTCATGTTCTTTCTGCTGATCGGAATTCCGGAACTCCTCCCCCGCCGTGGCGATAGCGAAGAAGCGCTGTTGATGCCGGTGGAACGTCCCTACGGGCCGCTGGAACTGGAAGTGATGATGCGCAACATGTCGCGGCCAGCGGAAATCAGTCTGGGCCTTCGGTTTCCGGGAGTGCTCGCCCAAATCGCTGCGGTCCTCTTCATCGCCTTGGGTGCCTTCTGGGGGTGGGTTGAGTTGCGCCCACTGCGGGCAGACATCGCCTACTCGGAAGTGAGGGCGCAGAAGCGCATGCTGGACGCGGGAGTCGCGGCGCGGACCAGAGCGAACTGCGAGGCGCTGCTGCCAGCAGCTCGAAGAGTTTTGGAGATCTGGCCGGGGCACGGGGATGCCCGCAGCGCCTACCAGGATTTGCTCTTGTGCTCCGGGGATTTCGAGGAGGTCGTCGCGCAAACGCCGATCGTGCTCGAGAAGCTCAACGCCGTCGAAGTGTTTGCCCGCCGGGCACAAGCGTTGGACTCGCTCGGTCGAACTGCCGACGCCGACGCGGACTGGGATACGGTATTCGAGAGATTGCCGGAATATGGCAGAATGCACCCGATCGAATATCGCGAGTACCTGATCCGTTCGGACAAGAGCAGCTTGGAAAACCGCTGATCTGCGGTCGCCCTTTCGCCAATCTCCCGCAGAGTCGCCGGTATGGAACCGGAATAATCGGGGAATCGTGGCACGAGGACTGCGGAGCACAAGCGAGAGTCTATCGAGTCGAGGGACGCAAACCGGAATTGACCCTCGCTCCGGACCCGCAACAATGGCGTCGAAATGATGCTCACCACACGAGGAGGTTCCTCACTTTGAAGCGCATCATCCTGTTAATGATCTTGGTTGGATTCGCAATCGGCACGGCCGGTTGCGGCCTGAAGAACCGTGTCCCGCGCTACCATCTGGACGAGGAATTCAATATCGTCCCATTCAAGCGCTACTCGGTTCACCAAGAGATCAACTACTGGCACCGCTTCCGCCGGACGGCCTACGACGCGGTCTCAAACCCGCTCAGCACTCCGCTCTCCGAGGACATGCGTTCGGTACTCGAACGTCATGGCCAGCCCAGCTATGTGCGCGAGAACTTCGAATCCCGCACCAACGAGTTGGTGGATGAGTGGTTGTTTTGGGATCGGAAGACGACCGTGCAATTCATCGAAGGCCAACTCGTTTATGAGGGACCACTGACCGATATGGATCACTATCGTGTGGTCTACGGCTACCCCGATAAGGCCTATTCTCAACAGTACGAAGCCGGGCCTCGGCGGGAAATCTGGGATTACCTCGGCTTGTTCGATGACCAAGGTATGATCGTAACTTTCAGCGACGAAAAACTCGTCAGCCAGAATTACTACTAATGAAATCTATGACACGACTCATACTCCGTGCGGCGGCCATTTCAATGATGGCCGCTGCTACGGTATCATGCGCTGTTGACGGAACCGAGGTGCAGATGAAGGAACGCGATCGCGCCTTTGATCTGCTGACAAGAGCTCAGGACCTGAAGGCGCAGGGGGACTTGATCCTCGCCCGTGACCTTCTGCTCGAAGCCTCTCAAACTTCGGAACGTCCCGTCATTTACTACGAAATCGCAAACACGTACTACTTGCTAGACAATCCCGGGCAGGCGGTCCCCTACTACAAGAAGGCGCTGGAACTGTCTCCCAACTATCAGCTCGCACAGGCTGAGTTGGACTTGGTGATGCTGGAACAGCGTCATGATGAGGCGAGGGAGGCAGCGGTTGCTGCGGCGGCTATGCCTGAGAAAGAGGCCGCCCCAGCGATCGAGCCGACAATCACACCCGAACCAGCGGTCGAAGTGGCTCAGGTTCCGGCGAAACGGACACCCGTCCCGGCACCTCCGAAGGAGACTGCGGCCACCAAGCCAACCGCCTCGCCTTCGCCGAGACCTACGGCGAGGCCTACTCCCGCGCCAACCACGGCGACAGAGGGGTCTCCCGAACCCGCCGCCACAGCCGCACCCCGGCGGACGCCAGCGCCTACTCCTGCCCCGCGCCGATCGGCGGAATCATCCGACCGGAATCAGGCGGAGACGTCGACCACCTCGAATGACACTTCCGCGCAGTCTTCGCCCCAGGCGACTAGCACTCCCGTCCGGCCAAGCTCCCCCGGCGTGTTTGGCGCACTGGGGAGTACCTTCAACAGCATCTCCGGCGGTGAGGAGAGCGCGGAAGCGGTCGAGGTTGATCCTGCTGAAGCGCGCGAATCCCTCTTCCCCGAATTGGTCTCCACCCAAGATTTCAACGCCGATTCCGAGCGAATCGCAGCGAAACAGGCGCAGGATTCCGGGCGCTTCGATGAAGCAACGCGTCGCTGGCTGAGAGTCGTCAGGGCGGACCCCTCGGACATTGAGGCGCGGCTTGCTGCTGCCGATTCCCTCAGCCGTGCTGGTCGCACCAGGCGCGCCGAGGAAGAGTACAGCCACGCCCGCGAAATCGCGCCGAACAACCCGGAAGTCTACTTTTCAAGGGGGAACTTCAATCGCCGTCACGGTAACATGGAGGCGGCGCAGGCAGACTATAAGAGGACGCTGGAATATGATCCTCAGCACGTCAAAGCGCACAACAATTTGGGTGCGCTGTATCTCGACTTGAGCCCGATGCGCCCCGTCGAAGCTGTCGCCGAGTTGGAGAAAGCGGTGGAGTTGGACCCGAACTTCGCGTCGGCTTGGCTGAATCTTGCCTTGGCGCAGGACGCCTCCGGTGCGCCTGCGGACGTGGTTTTGCAGAGCCTGACGCGGTACGTGCGCGGGACAGGGTCAGTAGACGAGCGGACGGAGTATTGGCTGCTGGAGCTTCAAACGAAGGTCGAGGCGGCGGTCGATTAGGCGGGTTGCCCACTTTTTCCGCTGAAACTGTGGAGAATTGGCTGGTCCGAAGAATCGCACCGATTCGAGGCTTTGAGATTCGCGTGAACCGAAAAAACGACGTTGACACGTGGGGTGTTTGCGCCCCAGCCTTAGCCAGTCTGGACAGTGGGGTACGCCCTCGTCCTGGCGGTTGCTCTGGCAAGACTCGTGGCGAGGTGCGGATTTTCCGCAGTTAGCAGGGCAGGCCGCCGAAGTGATTCCCCGAAGGAGAGTGAACAATTTAACACTCAGCTATTTTTTGAAGTACACTCCCCGGACGTAGACCTCCGCGGAGTTCGCGAAAACCCACATCCCACAAGGAAAGGAAAGCCCATAGTGCTTAATCGTAATAACACCGCACTCGGTTTTCTCGCTTCCGCAGTTCTGCTCAGCGGTAGCGCCTTTGCATTCTCCCCGGAATTTGATGACGCCCTGCCCACGGTAGTCATCACAGACAAGTTGGAAGAACCGACCAACCTGTACGATCCGGGGCAGCTCAGCACCCAGTATCTGTTCCGTTACACGGACGCATTCAACCCGCTGGATTACATCAATCTCAACGGCAACGATCAGAACTCGGTGCGCTTCCTCTTCAACGAATTTGACGACGCGTCTGACACGTCGGCAAATGCAACTCAGACCCTCAGCATCAACAACACAACGTCATTTGCGACCATTCCGGATGCTTCGTCATTCGGAGGGGCTCCGTTCTTGGCAACGTCGCCCGCCGGCAATGCACTCGACGCTGAATTCCGCAACATCGACTTCAGCCCGGGCGTGTTCGGCGACGACAGCCCCGGTACCGCCACAGGTGTTGTCACCGGTGACGATATCGACGCACTCGGCTCCCAGTCCCGCATCGTTACTCTTTACATCAAGAGCGACGACGCACCGGACATGGGCCTCTCCAGCATGCTTGTTGTGACGAAGCGTGAAAACGACCCGACAGCTGGCGATAACCTCTCCGGCCCGTTCTTCTCGGATCCGTTCTCATGCGTCTTCTCCCCGTCGGATCTCTCCGGCTGGACAGCAGGCGGCATTGGTCGTCTTGACGCGCTGCCCCTCAACGGCCCGCGCTCAACGGCTACCTTCTCAGGCACCACGTTCCCCGACGTTGCGGGCTTCACGAACTCGCCTGCTTCGCCGACAATCAATGGTGGTGGCACAACAGCTGGCGGCACGATGACTCTCGGAATGTCTTCTAGCCTTTCGCAGATTGGTCTCGCCAACTGGGCACTTGCAGCCGGTAGCGGTGCGAGCGCCACAACCAACAACCTGTACCGTGGCCGCGCGACGATCCTGTCGAGCAACGCCGCGACGGTGACGTCAAGGTCAAGACCTACTACGTCGCGGACCTGGTCACGCCGATCCCGAACTTCGTGCCGAGCAACAACATCGGCCTGCAGGGACTGATCAACGACGCCCACGCCGCCCTCGGCTACGGCGCCGGAGGCGGGGCCCCGGGCCCGATGGCCTTC
>JAUIJJ010000247.1 GCA_030431385.1 bacterium
AACGGGAGCGCACATCAGTCGACTCGGTCGCCGTGGTTTCTTCGGAGATTGAGGACCAAAGCTTTGGTCGTACGCGCCGGTCGCGGTAGCCGTCTTTCGCCAGCGCCGCCGCCGAGATCGCCCACCACTGGTCGTCCTCTGCAGAGGGATTAATGGAGATGAGTGTTCGCGACAGCGCCTCGCCTTCGGCCCAGCGCGCACCGTAGGACTCGGCGACCCGGCGTTCCGTTTCGAACTCCAACACTGATTCTGACAATCTTTGCGTCAGATGTTCCTCACTCCAAACGGGCCGCCACCACAGGGCTCGAGTCTCCAGTTTTTCCAACAGAGGCGATTGAAACTCGAGCTCGAGCCAACCCGGCTCGGCGGGTGCGGGAAATCGGGCGGCGATGATCGTGGATGCTGGCGAGCGGCTGACCTGCAAGCCCGAGTCCGCCATGAGCTGATGGTCATTGAGGAGCGCTCTCGCTCGCCATTCGATCTGCTCTCCAGGGGCAAGATGTAGAGGGAGTTCCATCGTCCACAGGAGCTCGTCACCCTCGAGGGTCAGCCGCCAGGCGGAGGCGCGCCATTCGTCGGCGGACTGCACGGCCGCGGTCCGAGACTTCTTTATGTGAATGAATGCGATGACGGCGGGTGGGATCACGAGGAGCGATCCCATGATAAAGAGAAACCCCAGGGCGGCAGGGGTGCTCGGCGGTCGCCGATCTGCACTTTCACCTGCCATTGGGGAACATCAGAGTCGGCGTCGCGACAGGGCCGCGACGCCGACTGAGATTGGATTCGCTGAGTCGACTAGTCGAGTTCGAACACGACATCTTCGTCGGTGGAGCCACCGCCGGAGCCGGGTCCGAGACGAGTCATCTCGCCGTCGCCGCTTCCGCCGGCCGAGGAGTCATCCTCGTCTTTTGACAGCTGCTGGCTGATGTTATCCACGGAACGGGCGAGGTTGTTGAGGGCTTCGGCGATCGCCTGATTTGCGGTGGCAACTTGTTGAGTGGCATTGGCCACTTCGCGCGTCGCTGCCGCCACGTCGCGTGTGCTTTGCGAGCCTGAGTAGTTCGGGTCCTGCGCCGTCAAGCGCATGCCCATTAAAACAGTCAATACGACGAGAATGAGAACTGCGTAAGACCGAGCGTCGAGTTTGGGTCCGACCATGGGAACCTGCCTCCGATGGGTGTATGTTGCTGAATGTCAGTTAAGACAATCGCGGGAAAGCGAGCGGCGTCAAGCCTGCGTACAACTATTCTGATTCAATTTCAGGGTTTCCCCGAAGGATTTCGAGGAGCATTTCGTCGTCGACTTCGGTTTCTTCCATGGCGGCAGCAGCTTCTTCAGGACCGCCCAGCCCGCTCGTGGACGCGTATCGCCCCTCCAGATCTGTGAGTCCCTTTCGCTCTTCAAGCCCCTCAAGGCGCGCGCGGCCTTGAAATGAGGATGACAAGAACTTGAGCGAATCCTTGCTCCTGCCGATCACGACGAGCGCGTTGGCGATCTGTGCGTCGAGGTAGGGTAGATAGCGTTCGGTCGCGCTGCCAGGAGTAGCATTCGCGGCGGCGATTTCCCGGACGTCGGCGAACTCGCCAAGCCCCTGTGCGATGCGATCCGACCGGATATAGTTTTGCCCGAGGTCGACGCGCGTTCTCAGGATGCTTAGGTGCTCCGCTGGAAGGGAGAGCTGCCAAATCTCCAGCGCCTTGAGCAATGCTTCTTCCGAGCCCCGGTGGTCTTCCTTTTCATGGAGCACAGTACCGAGAGTGTGGTATGCCTTGGCGAGGTCTGGATTGTCGGGAGCCAGGTTCTCTTCTCTCATGGCGAGTACTTGCCTGACGTACTCCTCCGCTTCTTCGAACCTCTCCCGCTTCGACAGGATAGCGGCAAGATTCAGCAGAGATTGGCTGGTCGCAGAGTTGAGAGGTCCAAGGGTCGCCTCAAGGACTTCGGCCGCCTCTCTCGTGTAGGTTTCCGCTTCTTCGAGACGCTCGAAGTTGAGAAGCATTCCTCCGATGTTCATCTTCATGCGGGCGACATCGGGGTGGTTAAGTCCGTAGACGCTTTCGTAAATTCTCCGAGCTTCCTCAAAGTGTTCCATCGCCTTCTCGCTTTGTTCGAGGGCCTGATACACGAGCGCGATTTGGTTTTCGACCTCCCCGGTCGAGGAGTGCGGTTCTGCGTAGGTCGCTTGGTGCGCCTTCAGCAGGATTTTAAGCTCTTCGAGGGCATCTCTCTGTCGGCCCTGTAGTCGATAGATCGATGCGAGATTCAGTCGGACGGCGAGAGTGCGAGGGCTGTTTGCGCCGCTGCTTTCGGTCATGATTGCAAGAGCGCTCAGGAAGTGCTCAATTGCCTCGTCATAGCGCCCGACCTCCGTCAGCACCGAACCCAGACTGGAATGCGAGCGCCCGGTTTGGTAGGCGTCGGGTCCGTGCAGTTTCAGGTTTTGCCCGTGGATCGCTTCCATCGTGGTAAGCGCTTTGTTGTTATCACCTTTTCTAAGATAGAGCATCGCGAGATTGTTTTGGATTCGTATCGTATCGGGGTGATCGGCCCCGCTGATAATCGCGCGGCGTTTGTAGCTCTCCTCGAAATACTCGAGCGCCCGCGCCAAATCTCCGGTCACATAGTAGATTCCACCGAGGTTGTTGTAGGCGTCTGCTGTGTAAGGGCTGTTTGGTCCGAAGGTGTTTACTCGGGACTTCAGAACACGCTGGAACAGATCCTTTGCTTCGTCGACCCTGCCGAGTTCGTAAAGCACGCCTCCGAAATTGTTCATCTGGCGAATCGTCTCGGGGTGGTCTGCGCCCAGAACTTTCTTCGCCAACTCCATCGACTCGCTATGGAGCCGTTCGGATTCTTCGAGATCGCCCAGAGACCTGAGGTTCGATGCCATATTGCTGATCGATGAAATGACGCGGAAGTCCTCGGGACCGTAAAGTTCAATCAACAGCTCGTGCGTCTTGAGATACTCCGGGCGGGCATCTCGCGGGCGACCAGCGTACTCGTAGGCCAGGGCGAGATGACTGACAACCATCCATTGGATTGGCTTGTCGCCGGGGAGCTCGGTTTCTGCGCGGTGCTTGAGAGCTAGGAGCAATTCCACCGCCCCGGCAGCGTCCCCCCTTTGAATGAGGATGGCGGCGCGAGTGATCTCAGCGATGATCGAAGTGCGCAGGGTCTCGTAGTCGACCTCGGAATTTTCTGGGTCGAGAGTTTGTCGATCTATCCACTGAAGCGTTCCCGAGGTCAGCTCCTCGGCCCGGTCGAGTTTGCCAAGCTCGAGATACTGCTCCGCGAGTTTCAATGAAACCGTCGCCCAGTACGGCTCAAGTATCTCGAACGATCGTTCGTAAAGTTGAAGGACATCGGGAGAGCTGGAACTCAAGTCGCGAAGCGCTTGGGCTTCCAGCACGAGCGCATCTGCGTAGGACTCGCTCTTCGTGCCTGCGAGCTTTGCTTCGAGCTCCGTCGCGTCGTGAAGGTGGAGCGTTGCCGTTGAGGGAAAACCCGCTCGGAAAGCTGCGATACCCATGCCACGGACCGCCTCGGGCAGATCGGGGCGCTGCGTACCGGCGTTGCGATAGAGGTCATAAGCGGAGAGGAATTCGATTTGATTAGACGCGGAGTGAAACGCAAAGTTGGCGTGGCCAAGAGCGAGCCCATAAGGCTCAGCATCGAGAGGCACCTCTGTCTCGGCGGCGAGCGCCTTCCGTCGTTCCCGTAGAATAGCGACGCGCCCCAAAAGGCCGCGTGCTTCAGCTTCGGGAATCTCGATGGCGGTGTCTCGAAGAGAGTGCTCAAGCTCTCTCGGTACGGGGAGGCGTTGGAGGAGCTGATCCGCGAGAGCGCGCTCGTCGGAATACAGTGAGTTGAGCGCCGTCAGGTGATCTGCTAGATACTGCTTCTTTTCCACTTCGTGCCGCTGTTCTTCGGATTCCAGCCGCAGGCTCGTGAGCTCCGCTTGGCTTTGAATGCGGTAGTTCCACCAACCAGCCACGGACACGATCAGGAGAATGAAGAAGGCATACATGAAGGTCTTCGCGGTTCGACGCTGCCGTTCCCTCGCGGTCGAGGCCTGTTCTAAACGGTCGATCTCTTGAACCAGGGATTGCCTGTGAGGGGAATTCGGGAGGAGCTGGGCCTGGACTTTCGCGAGGACCAAATCGCCGTTTGCCATGGCGAGGCGGGCGTGGTCGGTCAGCGCAAGGTCTCGCTGCGAATTGGCGCGGTCGTTCCCAGGCCAGAGCGTCAGCGCGCGGGTGAGCATTTCGTGAGTGCTCGCAAAGTCGCCGTAGGTGGAATTCTTCGTATCGAGCCGTTCGGAGACTTCATCGCAAATCGCGATCGATTCGCGCCTACGACCGGCGCCGCCGATGTAGTCTCGAACTGCATTCACAAACTCGTCGGCTGAATCGAACCTCTCTTCGGGTTCGGCAGCCATGGCCTTCAGGCATATCTCGGATAGCTCTTCAGGAATGTGCCTGTTGTTCTTCGCCCGATTCTGCGGCGGCTCGACGATGCCGGTTCTGGCGCGCAAGAACGTGGCCTTCGTATCAGGCGCGAAGTGCGGCGGCACGCCCGCGAGCATGTAGTACAGAGTCCCGCCGAGCAGGTAAACATCTGTCCACGGGCCGATGTGCTTCGAAGTCTTCAACGTTTGCTCGGGTGCCATGAAAGCGACTGTCCCGGCAGGGTTGAGAGCGTCACTGATTCCCGGTGCGAAGTCTTCTTCGACGAGGTGCGGAATCTCCTGTCGCGCGAGGTCGAGGTCGTAGGTGACGGCAAGGCCCCAATCCATCAGAAGCACCTCACCGTAGCCACCGACCATGACTTGAGATGGCTTCAGGTCTCGATGGACAATGCCGCGCGAGTGAGCGAATGCCGTTGCCTGACCCATGGCCATCAGTATCGGGAGGTGGCGCGCGAGGAACTCTTCCATCGGTAGGATGAAATCATCGTAAAGCATCTTGTCCCAGGGGGTGCCTCGGACTCGCTTCATCGCGAGCATCGGGCGGCCTTCACTGTCGATGCCGTATTCGTGGACGGGGGCTATGTTGGGATGATCAAGACTGCCGGTGGTGATCGCTTCTCGGCGGAAGGCAATCTCCATTCGCTTGGAGGTCGTCTCGTCCTTGCGCGACTCGGCAAAAATCTCTTCACGCAACATCTTCACCGCGACAATGCGGTGCATGTTTTCCTGCACGGCTTCCCAAACATCGCCGTGGCCACCGTGGCCGATGCGCGTGATGTAGCGGTAGTTTTCCTTCGGCGGCTTCGCTGGCTCGACGCGTGGCTTCTTGTCGCCCGGTTTTATCTCTGCGGTCTCCATGTCGAACTTCGACGATGGAATACGGGCCGCGTTCTCGAGGTCCGATGTATGGACTTCAGTGCGATAGGGATTGTACGATATCGACGGATCTTCTGGCAGATTGTCGGGAACCGTTGGCGAGTCGTTGTGCAATTCGGGCTGCTCCATTTACCTTACTGGTTTAGTTGAGCTTCCCTCCGTCTTTCTTGGCAACAGCGAATGTCGCGAGAGCCGAAGTAATTACCACTCGCCAGCAGGTAACAGCTTCCGCTTGAATGTTTGGGTGCGCGGAATCGAGGGCAGAAAAGGTGTGTGTGCAGGATGAGTGGGGGCGGTTCAACAAGCGTCAGCAAAGTCTTTCAGGATACCTTCGACGAGCTCCAGTCGCAGTTGCTCCGAGAGGAGGAAACGGGTCGTCCTCGCGAGCAGATCGAGGCTGAGCTTCAGGACGTCATCGCCCGTCTCGCCCAGCGGGAAGGATTCGAAGTCCGTACGGTCCTTGGCACCGGAGGCATGGGTGCGGTCGTCAAGGCGCGTGATCAAAAACTCAATCGCACCGTTGCCATCAAGTTCCTTCCGCCGCACATCCTCTCGGAAGTCGCCGATACTGCCAAGCTGCGTCAGGAAGCCGAACTCGCCAGTCGACTTCAGCACGAAAATGTTGTCCAGATTTTCTCATGGCACGAAGTCGATGAGATTCCGTTCTTTACCATGGAGTTCATCGAAGGCGAGACCGCCGAAGATCGCGTCCGTCGGCAGGGGAGGCTCCCCATCATCCATGCCCTTCGAATCACGGCTGAAGCGGCACGGGGGCTGGAAGCACTCCACGCGGCAGGCATCATTCATCACGACATCAAGCCG